>NZ_OZ060369.1:300000-434704 GCF_964058945.1 Buchnera aphidicola (Takecallis arundicolens)
AGAATACACCTAAAACTTTCATCATATTCAACTAAAGAACGTGCAATACCTTGTCGAATTGCCCCTGCTTGCCCGGATATTCCTCCACCTTTTACGGTAATATAGAAATTAAATTTATTTAACATATTTGTTATTTCTAACGGCTGTAAAATAATCATACGTGCAGTTTCAATAGGAAAATATTTTAAAAGATCTTTTTGATTAATAATAATATTTCCAATTCCAAATTTACAAAATATGCGCGCAGAAGAACTTTTTCGACGACCAGTAGCATAATTATGATAATGATTCATATTGGTATTTTCCAAAGTTAAATATTTAATAATGTTGGTTTTTGCGCATTATGTTCATGTAAGTTATGAGCATATACTTTTAATTTTTTTAACATAACACGGCCTAAAGGACCTTTTGGTAACATGCCTTTAACAGCTATTTTAAGAATCTTTGATGGATTTTGTAATAATAAATCTTGAAAAGATATTTTTTTAATACCACCAATATATCCAGTATGTTGATAATAAATTTTATTTAGCTTTTTATTACCAGTAACAATAATTTTTTCGGCATTAATAACAACAATAAAATCTCCAGTATCCACATGAGGAGTGTATTGAACTTTATGTTTACCTTTCAAATAATGCGCTATTCTAGCTGCAAATCTACCTAATATTTTATTTGTTGCATCAACATAATACCAAGTTTTTTGAGTATTATTAACAGTTGCTACAAAACTTTTCATATATATCCTTAATTTATGTACAATCTTTAAAAATGTAAAGTACAATAAAAATTTATTAAAATAATAAGCTATAATTTCTTTTATTAATTTAAAAAATATCACATGCAAATTATTATCTATAAATATTTTTATGGAACAAAAAATAAATTTTAATTCAATTTAAAATAATATAATATACTTCATTTAAAAAATATGGTGTTAGTCTCATGGAATTAAAAAAAATATTGTTAAATTTACGTAATACAATTAATGAAATTGATGAATTAATATTAAATTTATTATCTAAAAGAAGAAAAATAGCAATAAAAATTGCAAAAAAAAAAATAGCTAACAATTTTCCAATAAAAGATCAAAACCGAGAAAACGAATTATTACAAAAACTATTACATATTGGAAAATTATATCAATTACCAGAAAAATATATCCAAAAAATATTTCAAATAATCATCCAAGACTCTGTTATGATACAACAACAAATAAAAATACAATTAAATCAAAAAAATAACTTTAAAAAAAAAATATTTTCCTGTCTTGGACCGTATGGTTCATATTCATATATTATAAGTACAAAATTTACCACACAATATTATAAAAATTACATTATAAAAGAATATAACAATTTTCAAGATATATTTGTTTCTATAGAAAATAATCAATCTCATTACGCAATTGTCCCTATCGAGAATAGTACGTCTGGTTTTATTTATGAAGTATATCATTTATTATGTTCAAAAAAATTAACAATTGTTGGCGAATGTTATTTACCTATTAAAAATTGCTTACTTGTAAAACCAGGAACTAAATTTAAAGAAATTAATCATGTTTACAGTCATAACCAAGTATTTAAACAATGTAGTATATTTATTACAAAGTTTCCAAACTGGAATACTCAATATACACATAGCACAGCTCAAGCAATGCAAATTGTTTCACAAAATAATAATAATAATACTGCTGCTATTGGTAATAAAAATAGTGCAAAATTTTATAAATTGCACCCTATATTAAAACAAATCTCTAATATTAAAAATAATAATACTAGATTTTTTATTTTAACAAAAAATAATATCCTAATATCTGATATAACATCAAATAAAATAACAGTACTTTTAAAAACTAAAGAAATGATACTTTTTAAAATAATACTATTATTATATTCTCAAAATATTCCAATTATACAATTAGAATCCAATTTAGATTATCAAAACAACATAAAAGAAATTATTTATCTAGAAATTCAAGCACACATTAAAGATAGTAGAATTCAAAAAATACTCAAAATACTCAAAAAAAAAGATATTTCAATACAAATTTTAGGTTGTTATCCTGTATTTAATATATTATAAATTATAAAAAAATTTAAAGTATATGCATAATATAACAAATACCAATGTTATTTATAAAAAATATTATAACCATTTGAGATATATATCATGTTTAATAATCTTACAAAAAAATTTATATCAATTATTAAAGATATTTCTGGATATGGAAGAATTACAGAAAAAAAATTAAATGATTCTCTTAGAAAAATTCGAATTACTTTATTAGAAGCTGATGTAGCATTATCCGTAATTCAAAAAATAATTAATAAAATCAAGATATCAATTATCGGAAAAAATATTAATCTTCATCTCACACCAGGACAAGAGTTTGTTAAAATTTTAAAACAAGAACTAATATCAATTATGAGTACTAAAAATACTAATATTTCATTATCAAAAAAAAAACTTAGTGTAGTTTTAATGGTTGGACTACAAGGTTGTGGAAAAACTAGTACAGTAGGAAAATTAGGATATTTTATATCTAAAAAATATAAAAAAAATGTTTTAGTTGCTTCAACAGACGTATACCGTCCAGCAGCAATCAAACAATTACAAATTATATCAAAACAAGCTCAAATTAACTGCTTTAAATCACCTAATATTACTGATCCTATTAAACTTAGTATTCTTGCTTTACAAGAAGCACAAAAAAAATTATATGATGTATTAATATTAGATACTGCTGGAAGATTACATACCGATCAAAAAATGATGAAAGAAATATATGATATACAAAAAATAACACAACCAACAGAAATATTATTTGTTATTGATTCCATGATGGGACAAGATACTATTAATATAGCAAAAAAATTTAATGATATATTAACAATTTCTGGTTTAATATTAACTAAAGTTGATAGTGATGCTAGAGGTGGTTCCGCATTATCTGCAAGTTATATTACAAAACAACCAATTAAATTTATCAGTACTGGAGAAAAAATCACATCATTTTCTATATTTCAACCAGAAAGAATAATTTCAAAAATGTTAGGTATGGGTGATATATTATCCATAATAGAAAATATAGATCAAAAAATAAAAAAAAAAGAAAAAAACCAATTAATCAATAAAAAACATAAATTTAATTTAAATGATTTTAAACAACAAATCCAAAAAATAAAAAAAATTGGTGGAATTAATACATTACTATCATGTATACCAACACAAAATATACAAATAAATAAAATACAAAAACAACAAAATGAAAAAACACTTAATACTATTACCGCAATAATTAATTCCATGACACCAATTGAAAGACTAAAGCCAGAAATTATAAAAAATTCAAGGAAAAACCGTATTGCACAAGGATCTGGAACATCTGTACAAGATATAAATAAATTATTAAAACAATTTAACGAATTAAAAAAGGTTATGAAAAAAATTAAAAATATTGGTATAAAAAACTTATTTCAAAATATAAAAAATATTATACCAAATATGTTATAAAATTTATTATGTCATATTTCCCATGATATTAATAAAATAAAAAATATGATTAATACTGTATAACAAAAAAAAACAAATTATATTTTTAAACTTAAGAGGATTGTATGATTAAAATTAGATTATCACTACAGGGTACTAAAAAAAAACCATTTTACAATATTATTGTTGCTGATAGCAGATCGCCTCGAGATGGAAAATTTATTGAACAACTCGGTTTTTTAAATCCAAATAAATCATGTAAAATACAAAACATGCATTTAAATATCCCACGTATACAATATTGGATTAAAAATGGCGCTATACCAACAAAAAAAATAAAACAATTAATTAAATTCACTATACAAAATAAAATATAAAATTTTATTCAAAAATATATATCATACAATATGAAAGATTTATTAATTATTGGAAAAGTTGGTGCTGTATATGGTATTCTTGGTTGGAATAAAATTTTTTCCTATACAGAAAAAAAAAATAATATTTTACAGTATCAACCTTGGTTTTTATATCATAATAATACATGGAATCAATTTTTTTTAAAATATCAAAAAATATGTAACAAAAAAATTATAGTTCAATTTAAAAATATTCATACTAGAAATCAAGCTAAATTTTTAACAAATAATATTATTGCAATTCAAAAAATTAAACTCCCAAAACTAAATCATTTAGAATATTACTGGTATGATATCATTACATGTCAAGTATTTGATAAAAATAAAATCTATATTGGAGAAGTAAAGAATATTATAAGAACGAAAACAAATGATATTTTAGTAATTAAAAATAAAAAATCTAATCAAAAAGAAATTTTAATTCCATTTATTGAAAATGTATTTATTAAAAATGTATATTTAAATACAAAAACTATCCAATTGAATAAATCTATATTAAAATTATATACTTGAAATAAATTAAAATTAATTAAGGTGAAAAATGTGGATTGGTATTATTACGATATTTCCAAAAATGTTCCATTGTATTATAAATAGCGGAATTATCAGAAAAGCACTAAATAAAAAAAATATTTCTATTAACATTTGGAATTTAAGACAATTTTCAGATAAAAAGAATCATAAAATTGATGACCATCCATATGGAGGTGGACCAGGGATGGTTATGACTGCGCAACCATTACGATCAGCAATTCAAGCAGCAAAAAATTGTTCTCCAAAAGATACTCTTGTAATTTATTTATCGCCTCAGGGAAATACTATAAACCAAAAAAAAATCAATGATATTGCTAAAACAGTCGGAATAATACTCATATGTGGTAGATATGAAGGAATAGATGAACGAATAATTGAAAATTATATTGATGAAGAATGGTCAATTGGAGATTATATAGTATCTGGAGGAGAATTACCTGCCATGATTATCATTGATGCAATTTCAAGATTACAGCCAGGAGTTTTAAAAAAATATTCTATACAAGAAGAATCATTTTATAATGGATTATTAGACTACCCACATTATACCAGACCCAAAAATATAGATGGCAATTTTGTCCCCAAAGTACTACTATCTGGTAACCACAAACATATTACACAATGGAAAATGAAACACGCGTTAAAAAATACCTTATTTAAAAGACCTGATTTATTTAAAAAAATCTGTTTATCTAACGAACAAAAAAAAATAATACAAAAATTTAAAAAAAATAATTAATTTACATTAATAATTTAGAGTAAATCATATGAAACCAAAAATTATTCAAGAAATTGAAAAAAAACAAATGAACAAGAATATACCTAAATTTCGACCTGGAGATACATTAGAAATCAAAGTATGGGTTATAGAATCAGCTAAAAAACGTTTACAATCTTTTGAAGGTATTGTTATTGCAATTAAAAATAGACAGTTACAATCTTCATTTGTTATTCGAAAATTGTCGAATGGAGAAGGTACTGAACGTGTATTTCAAATGTATTCTAATATTATTGAAAATATTATAGTTAAAAAAAAAGGCTTAGTACGAAAAGCAAAATTATATTATTTAAGAAATAAAATTGGTAAATCTGCTCGAATTAAAGAACGAATGTAATAAATACAATACTTTATTTTAATGTGAATATGCAGTCATATGATATTTTTGACTGCAAAATTTTTTTAATATAACATCAAGATATATTAAAAATATGTATCATAAACATATACAATATATTTAATTTAATAATTAAAAAATGCATATATTAGATTAGGTAATAAAAATAATAATTAAAATCTTTACAAAAATTTAAAACTTATCTATTATGAATTTATACTAAAAATATAAATCATGAAAAAATAATATAAATTAAATGACTGATTTTAACATATTAATTTTAAACGGACCTAATTTAAATTTATTAGGGACACGCGAATCAAATATATATGGAAAAAATAATTTAGATCAAATAATAAAACAACTTAATCAAATCGCAAAAAAAAAAAATACAAACATTACACATATTCAATCTAATGCAGAACATATTTTAATTGAACAAATTCAAAAATCAAAAAAATATGATTATATCATTATTAATCCGGGAGCCTTAACACATACTAGTATAGCTTTAAGAGATGCATTTTTATCTGTTCAAACACCATTCATAGAAGTACATATTTCTAACATCTATGCTAGAGAAAAGTTTAGATCACATTCTTGGTTATCTGATATTTCAAATGGTGTTATTTCAGGATTAGGAATAGAAGGATATTACTGTGCTTTAAAAACAGCTGTAAAAAGATTACATAAAAAAATATCAAAATAATAAATACCTATACACTATACTTTAATCCTAATAAAAAATGTATATATTGTTTTTATAAATATACATTCTGAAAATTGAATTTTTAAGAATTGGAAATATTTAACTACAAATATTTCATAATAGCGACCATATCTTCAGGTAAAGTAGCATAACAATCTATTAAAATATTTGTAATTGGATGAAAAAATTTAATATGACTTGCGTGTAACGCTTGACGAGAAAATAAATTAATTTTTTTTAAAAATTTTATATTAATATTTCTAGGAAAATAATTACTTATTTTATATATAGGATCACCAAGAATAGGATGTTTGATATGTAACATATGAACACGAATTTGATGAGTACGACCACTTTCTAACTGAATATGTATATGTGTATAAAAATTAAATCTCTGTACTATTTGATAATGAGTTACTGATGGTTTTCCAGAAATATTAACCATCATACACGTTCTTTTTTTAGTATTTCTAGTAATAGGTGCAGATACTGTACCACCTGATATTATATGTCCGATAACAAATGCATCATATTTACGAGTAATTTTTCTATCTTTTATTAAAGTAATTAGTTTATTATAAGTCAAATTATTTTTAGCTATAATCATTAAACCAGTTGTATTTTTATCTAAACGATGTACTATACCAGCTCTAGGTATTTTTGATAAATATTTTTTTTTATGTAATAAAATATCCATTAAAGTACCATTTAAATTTCCACATCCAGGATGTACAACTAATCCTGCAGGTTTATTAATTAATAATATATGTTCATCTTCATAAATTATTTTTAAAATATAATTTGGTAAAACAGATAATGACATTTTCCTTATATATAAAAACATAATCCTCCTTATTTAACTATTTAGTATAAAAAAATTAATAATATAAAATATATCTTAAAAAATATATTCATTTTTAACTTATAAACTCAAATATAATGTTCACCGAACCGATAAATTGTATAATGATAATAAATAAATTTATATTTTAAAATATAATAAAATACAACATTTATTATATCAATAGGAAATACATGAAATATACAACAAAAAACATTCGTAATATGTTTTTAAATTTTTTTAAAAAAAAAAAACATAAAATTATTTGTAGTGGTTCTTTAATTCCAAATAAAAATTCTAATTTATTATTTACTAATGCAGGAATGAATCAGTTTCAGGATTACTTTTTAGGAAAAAAAACATATCCATTTTCAAAAGTAGCAACTTCACAACGTTGCTTACGTACAGGAGGTAAACATAATGATCTTGATCAAGTAGGTTACAGTGATTATCATAATACTTTTTTTGAAATGTTAGGTAATTTTAGTTTTGGAACTTATTTTAAAAAAGAATCTATTTTATATGCGTGGGAATTGTTGACTGATGAAAAATGGTTTAATATTCCTAAAGAAAAATTATTTGTTACAGTATACCACCAAGATTATGAAACATATAATATATGGAATAAAATAATTAAATTATCAACAGATAATATTATTAAAGTTTATGACAAAGAAAATAAACAATATGAATCAGATAATTTTTGGCAAATGGGCGATACAGGACCATGTGGACCTTGTACTGAAATATTTTTTAAAAAAAAAAATCACAAAAATAATATATATAATTTAGACGATAAAAAACAATGTGTAGAAATTTGGAATATTGTCTTTATACAATTCAATAAAGTAGATAAACATAATGTAATACCTTTAAATACAATATCTGTAGATACTGGTATGGGTCTAGAAAGAATTGCATCTGTGTTACAAAATGTAGAATCAAACTATCAAACTGATATTTTTAAAAAAATAATAAATTATATTCGTGATACGAATAGTTTAATAACCGAAAATACTCAATCTTTACATGTAATTGCTGATCACATTCGAGCTGCTGTTTTTATTATTAAAGAAAAAATTATACCTTCTAATGAAGGAAGGGGGTATATCTTAAGAAGAATAATTCGTAGAGCATTATGTCATGGCCATAAGTTAAATATTAAGAATCACTTTTTATATAAATTAGTTAATATTATTATTGAAACTAATCATAATGAAACTAAACAATTAAAAGATGAAAAAAATTATATCACTCAAATATTAAAAAACGAAGAATTACAATTTCAAACAACATTAAATAACGGATTGAATTTTTTAAATAAAAAAATAAAAAAATTAAAAAATAATAATATAAACCACGAACTAATATTTTATTTATATGATACATTAGGTTTTCCAATTGAATTAACTAAAGATTTCTGTATAGACAATAATATACAAATTAACCAAAAAAAATTAGATAATTTTATATTAAATAAAAATAAAAACAGAAAAAATCAAAACAAAAAAAACATAATCAATAATATTATTTATACAAACTATACATCTAAATTTTGCGGTTACAAAAAATTTGAAGTTACTGCCGTTGTAAAAAAAATATTTATTAATAATCAAGAAAAAATAAAAATATTAAAAAATGAAACAGGGATAATCATTCTTGATAAAACACCATTTTTTGGAGAATCAGGTGGACAAATCGGTGATACTGGAATAATTAGTCATAATGATATATTTCATGTGCAAGATACACAAAATTTTATGAATACAATAGGACATATAGGAACACTATCTTCTGGAAAAATAAAAATTAATGATACTGTTCTTGCAAAAATAAACACAAAAAAAAGATTACTTATACAAAATAACCATACGACAACTCATTTATTACATACAGCCCTAAAAGAAATATTAAAATATCCAATTGAGCAAAAAGGTTCTTTTATTAATGAAGAGTATTTAAGATTTGATTTTTCATACCCATATACAATAAAAATAAATGAAATATACAATATAGAACATTTGATCAATCAAAATATTCAAAAAAATATAATTATTAAAGATCAAATAATAGATTTTCAACAAGCAAAAAATGAAGGTTACATATTTTTAGAAAATAAAATTTATCCATCTAAAGTACGTATATTATCAATTAATAATATTTCAAAAGAAATTTGTAAAGGTACTCATGTGCAACAAACTGGAGAGATAGGTATTGTAAAAATTATTTCATATAAAAGCATATCATCTGGAATTAAACGAATTGAAATAATGACTGGATTACAAGCATTACAAAAAATACAAACACAAGAAAAAAATATAAAAAATATACAAAACATCTTACAAACTCATTATACATCATTGATTCCAAAAATAAAAAAAATTATAACTGATCATGAAAAAATTAAAAAAGAAAATAATTATCTAAATCAAATTATTATTAAATATCAAGAAAAAAAACTAATAAAAAAAATTAAAAAAATTAAAACAATTAATTTTATTATGCATGAAGTAAATATTAAAAATATTAAATCAATAAAAATATTAATAAATTTATTAAAAAAAAAAATATATCCTGGAATTATTATTTTATTTTATGAAAGTCATAAAAAATATATTTTTGTTATTGGTGTTACTAAAAATCTTACAATGTACATAAAAGCTACAAATATTATTCAAATCATTCATGAAAATACAAACAGTATAGGTGGAGGTAAATCAGAATTAGCACAATGTACTAGTGAAAATATTGTTAATATTATAAAAATAAAAGAAAATATTCAAAACTGGATTAAATCTAAAATATAATATACAAATTAGATTAAAAAGATAGATATTATATGAATGTATAAAAAATAAATGGAAAAATTTACAAAAGTAATAATTAAGATTAGAAAAATACATTTTTGCAGGGATTAGAAACATGCTGATTTTAACTCGAAGAGTTGGAGAAACACTTATTATAGGTAATGAAATAACAATCACAGTATTAGGAGTTAAAGGTAATCAAGTCAGAATTGGTATTAACGCCCCAAAAAAAATTTCTATACATCGTGAAGAAATTTATCAAAAAATACAATCTAAAACTCTTTTTTATGATTTTAAATTATTTAAATTATATTAAATGTTATATGTATAAAGATTCATACTATAAATAATAAACAATATTAGATAACATATTGATTTTTTATTATAATTATCATATCATATATATAATACATTAGATATAAAAAATAAATTTGACTAAATTTATAAAAAAAAGTATTATGAAATATGAACAATAAAAAGAATCAAATTGGTGAGGTGGCCGAGTGGCTGAAGGCGTTCCCCTGCTAAGGGAATATACATTGTATTGTATCGAGGGTTCGAATCCCTCTCTCACCGAATACAAAAAAAATCGCATCCGTAGCTCAGTTGGATAGAGCACTCAGCTACGAACTGAGAGGTCGGAGGTTCAAATCCTTTCGGATGCAGTAAATAAAAAGTACATTTAATTTAAAATATTTCATAGAATTATTTATAATAAGTTGAAAAGTATACATTATAATTTATATTAATAATATTATACTACTATTTTAAAATTTTAATTCCAGATTTTGTACCAATCAATACTATATCAGGTGTATTTATTGAAAATAAACCAACAGTTACTACACCGGGAATAGAATTAATTAAATTCTCTATTTCAGATGGGTTACCTAAATTAAGATCATATACATCAATAATAATATTCCCATGATCAGTAACATAACCTTCACGATATTTTGGTTTCCCACCTAATTGTATTATTTTTTTTAAAACATATGTATAAGCCATAGGAATAATTTCAATTGGTAAAGGAAAACGACCAAGCTGTTTAACTAATTTTGATTCATGAATAATACAAATAAATTTTTCTGATGTTGCAGCTATAATCTTTTCATTTGTTAATGCACCGCCTCCACCTTTAATCATTTCTAAATTATCATTAATTTCATCAGCACTATCAACATAAATAATTGGGTGAGAAACTGTACTTAACTCAAATACTTGTATTCCATATTTATGTAACATAAGAGTTGTATAATAGGAACTAGATACTGCACCAAAAATTTTTTTTTTTGTTTTATACAATGCTTTAATAAAATATAAAATAGTTGAACCAGAACCAAATCCAATCATAGAATTATTAGGAACATAGTCCAATGCAGCTAAGGAAACCTGTTTTTTTAGCTTGTCACATTGCATATAAGCTATCATAATTCTAAATAAAAAATAACTATCTTTAAAACAAAAAATACGAAATATACTGTATTGAAATAACATAACTAATCTTGCACTAGTATTGTTATAAAAAACTGGGGTACCTGGATTCGAACCAGGGATGCCGGTATCAAAAACCGGTGCCTTACCACTTGGCTATACCCCAAAACTAAAATACGGGAGGCGAGATTTGAACTCGCAAACCTAAATTAAGGTGCCAGATCCTAAATCTGGTGCGTCTACCTATTTCGCCACTCCCGTATAATAATAGCTACGAAGGGAATCGAACCCCTGACCCCAGCGTTATGAGTGCTGTGCTCTAACCAACTGAGCTACGTAGCCTTATTTTGAATTATACTAATTCATATGATTTTGTCAACAAATTGTTAAATAATAAAAAACATAATATAATAAATAATATTATTAAAAAAATAATATTTTTATAGTAACATTTTAATATTAAAGTAAGGTAAAAATGCAAAACTTAAAAAACAAAAATACTAGTTTTATACATAAAATAATTGAAAACTTTTTTAAAAAAAATAAAAAAAAAACTTTACACACAAGATTCCCTCCAGATCCAAATGGTTATTTGCATATCGGACATGCAAAATCGTTATGTATAAATTTTGGTCTCGCACAACAATATCATGGAAAATGTAATTTAAGGTTTGATGATACTAATCCTAATATTCAACATAATAAATATATTACAAAAATCAAAAAAGATATACTATGGTTAGGTTTTAAATGGAATAAAAAAACTAAATATTCTTCAACATATTTTAATAAAATATATAAATATGCTATAGAACTGATTAAAAAAAATTTAGCTTACGTAGATAAATTAAAAAAACATGAAATCCGTAGTTATCGAGGAACCTTGACTAAACCCGGTACAAATAGTCCATATAGAAATCAAACAATTGAAGAAAATTTATTATTATTTAAAAATATGATGTTAGGAAATTTTTCAGAAGGAACAGTATGTCTTCGAGCTAAAATTAATATGCAATCTCCCTGTATTATAATGCGAGATCCAATTTTATATAGAATTAAATTTGTTAAACATAATAAAACTAAAAAAAAATGGTGTATTTATCCTACATACGATTTTGCACATTGTATCTCTGATGCTATAGAAAATATTACACATTCCTTATGTACACTTGAATTTCAAGATAACCAAAAATTATACAACTGGATATTAAAAAATATTACTATTATAAACCATCCTAAACAATATGAATATTCAAGATTAAATTTAGAATATTGTACACTTTCAAAAAGAAAAATAAAAATATTAATTACAAATAATATTATTAAAAAATGGGATGATCCCAGATTACCAACAATTGCAGGTCTACGAAAAAGAGGATATACAGCCTCATCAATACGAAATTTTTGTCATAAATTAGGTATTACTAAACAAAATAATTTAATCCAAATGTCGTCATTAGAATCATGTATTAGAAAAGAATTGAATATCACTACTTACCGAACCATGTCAATCTTAGAACCGATAAAAATTGTTATATGTAACATGTATCATAAATTTCAAGAAAAAATAAATGTTTTAAATCATCCAAAAAATTCTCAATTGGGAACACAAAATATTATATTTTCAAATATATTATATATTGAAAAAACAGACTTTCAAGAAAAACCTAAAAAAAAATACTATAGATTAACTTTAGGAAAAACAATAAAATTAAAATATTCTTATATATTGACAGCACACTCCATTAAAAAAAACCATAATAACAAAATTACTAAAATATTTTGTACATTTCATAAAGTACAAAACAATAAAAAATATTCTATAATTCATTGGATATCAATACAAGATACAATACCAGCTGAATTTCGCATTTATAATTATCTATTTACAACTAAAACACCAAGTACAAAAAAAAACTTATTATCTCATATTAACCCTGAATCTAAAATAAAAAAATTTGGTTTTATTAACAAAAACATAATAAAAAATTTAGAAATATATAGATATCAATTCGAGAGAATTGGATATTTTATTACAGATAAAAAAACGTATAATAAAAAAAAAATAATATTTCATCAAATAGTTACATTAAAAGAAAATTGGAATAAATAAAATAATATAGTTTTAAATATAATATAGCTATTATGTTAATATTTATAAAAATAAAATTATTTTCTTAAAATTTGGAAGAAATATGTCTAAAATAAAAAAAATTTTTTCTAGAGAAATTATTGACTCTAGAGGAAACCCAACCATTGAAACAGAAGTGCATTTAACAGACAATTCTATTGGTATATTTTCATGTCCTTCTGGAGCTTCTACTGGTTCCGATGAAGCACTAGAATTACGAGATCATGACATGACAAGATTTTTAGGAAAAGGCGTTTCCAAAGCTGTAAATATAGTAAATACATTAATATTTAATGTTTTACAAGGTAAAAATGCATATGATCAAAAAAATATTGATCAAATCATGTTACAATTAGATGGTACAAAAAATAAAAAAAACATAGGAGCTAATTCTATTTTATCTGTTTCTATGGCTACAGCAAAAGCAGCAGCACAATCTAAAAATATACCTTTTTATCAATATATATCAGAATTAAATAATACTCCTAATTGTTTTTCTATGCCACTACCTATGATAAACATCTTAAACGGAGGTAGTCATTCTAACAATAATCTTGATATACAAGAATTTATGATACAACCTGTTACAGCAACTTCTATTAAAGAAGCAGTTAGAATGGGTTGTGAAATTTTTCATAGCTTAGGACAAATAATTAAAAAAAATAATATGAATACATCTGTTGGTGATGAAGGAGGATATGCACCTAATTTAAAAAATAACGAATCTGCTATTCATTTAATTCAAGAAGCAGTACAAAACGCAAAATATATATTTGGAAAAGACGTAACATTAGCTATAGATTGTGCTGCTTCTGAATTATATAATCCTAATACTAAAAAATATCATTTAAAAGCTGAAAATAAAGAATTTACTTCAAAAGAATTTAGTCATTTTCTTAAAGAATTAACATTAAAATACCCAATTACATCTATTGAAGATGGCCAAAGTGAATTAGACTGGACAGGTTTTGCATATCAAACAGATTTATTAGGAAAAAAAATTCAAATTGTCGGTGATGACTTATTTGTTACAAATACCACAAAATTAAAAAAAGGCATTACAAAAAACATAGCAAATGCTATTCTAATTAAATTAAATCAAATTGGTACGTTATCAGAAACGTTAGATACTATTAAAATGGCTAAAAAATACAATTATGCTACAATCATATCGCATCGATCTGGAGAAACTGAAGATTGTACTATTGCTGATTTAGCCGTAGGTACACAATCAGGACAAATTAAAACCGGATCTATGAGTCGCTCTGAACGTTTATCAAAATATAATCAATTAATACGAATTGAAGAAAAATTAGGTAATACAATCTCACCATTTTATGGAATTCAAGAGTTAAAACGGTATAAAAAATAATTATATTTATGTCAATAAAAAATTTTTATATTAAATAATTATGTATAAAAAAAAAATTGTTATTTTAATAGATGGGCATTCTTATCTATATAGGATATATTATTCAAAAATTAAAAAAATACATGCACATTTAATTTGTACACAAGTTATATATAGTTTTTTATATACATTAAAAAATATACTAAAATACTACAAACCAGAAAAATTAATTATTATATTTGATAGTAAAAAAAAAAATTTTAGAAATAAATTATTTCAGCAATATAAAAATAATCGACCAAATATGCCTAATTTATTAAAATTAATTTTATTTAAAATACAAAATATACTAATAAATATAGGCATACCAATATTAATTATACCTACAGTTGAAGCAGACGATGTAATAGGAACGTTATCGAAAATATCAGAAAAAAAAGGAAAATTTGTATTAATTATTACATGTGATAAAGATTTATCGCAATTAATTAATAATAATATTTATGTATTAAATCATATTAATAATTCTATTTTAAATGTCGAAACAATAAAAAAAAAATATGGTATTGTTCCAAAATTAATTATTGATTTCTTATCCTTAACTGGAGATACAGTAGATAATATTCCAGGAGTTGTGGGAATTGGAAAAAAAACAGCTTCCATTTTAATAAAAAATATTGGAAATATTAAAAAAATATATAATAATTTAAATAAAATTAATACATTAATTATAAAAGGGAAAAAAAATATTATTTATAAACTACAAAATGGAAAAAAGATGGCTTTTTTATCATATCAACTTGCAAAAATTAAAATTGATGTGAATTTAAATAAAACATATGAATCATTAAATTTTTGTTCATTATATAGTCCTTGTACATTTAATAATTTGTATTATATTAAAATCATATATGATATTAAAAATACAATCATCAATATCATTTAATATAAATTAATTCTATAAAAATTATTATATTTTTTATAAAAATAAATATTTATAAATATATATATTCATTGAACCATTGATTGATGATATCTAATACACGTATTACTCCTATAGATTGCAAAGATGAAAATAAAATAATATTAATATTTTTACAAATAAAATTATTTTTTTTTTGTAAAATATCAATTTGTTTTTTTTGATATGAAAAACTCACTTTATCACATTTTGTTAATAAAATAACAACATTAATATATTTTTTTTGAGCATAATTTAATAATTTAATATCTTCCGTTCTTAACAACCTCCTAATATCAATTAACAGTAAAATTCCTTTTAAACATACTCTATTCTTAATATAATTAAAAATTAAATTATAATTCTTTTTTTTATTATTATATACTGTAGAATATCCATAACCAGGCAAATCTACTAAACGTAAATTAGAGTTTACCTCAAAAAAATTAATCATATTTGTTCGACCTGGATACCTACTAAATCGAGATAATTTTTTATTATTAGTTAAACAATTTACTAAAGTTGACTTTCCAGAATTCGAATAACCAGTTAATGCAATTTCAATACCTTCTGTTTTTACACCAATACATTTTGCATTAATAGAACTTGTTAAAAAACTCGCACTATTATAATTAATATTCATAAATACAATACTCATGATGAAAAATTTAAAAAAACTAATTTAAAAATATCAGAATTTATAAATATTCATGTATTTTTTATTAATCAAAAAAAATTATATATTATATAAAAAATATATCATAAATACTATAATATAACTAATTAAAACAAGGTATAAAATGATTAAAAAACTTCGAAACATCGCAATAATTGCACATATTGATCACGGAAAAACAACTTTACTAGATAAATTATTAGAACAATCAGGATCATTAAAAAATTACAAAGAGCAATATAGCAGAATTATGGATTCAAATGTATTAGAAAAAGAACGTGGTATAACAATATTTTCTAAAAATACAGCAATCCAATGGAAAAATTACCGAATTAACATTATTGACACTCCAGGACATTCAGATTTTGGAGGCGAAGTAGAACGTGTACTATCTATGGTAGATTCTGTTTTATTAATTGTTGATGCTGTTGATGGTCCAATGCCACAGACACGTTTTGTCACAAAAAAAGCATTTGAATATAATATCAATCCAATAATTGTAATTAACAAAATTGACAGGGAAAATGCTCGAACTGAATGGGTAATAGAAAAAATTTTTGACTTATTCGTCAACCTAAATGCAACAGATAAACAGTTAGATTTTCCAATTATTTATACTTCAGCAATATTAGGAAAATCAGGAAAAAAATTAAATAATATCCAAAATAATATGTCTGAATTATTTAAAGCAATTATTAAATATACTCCTATACCAAAAGTTGAATTAGAAGGAAGTTTACAAATTCAAATTTCCCAATTAAATTATGATAATTATTTAGGTATTATAGGTATTGGTAGAATACAAAGAGGAGAAATTATAATTAACCAAAAAGTCGCAATTATTGATCGCAATGGAAATATTAGATATGGTAAAATTGGTAAAATTTTAAAATACTTAGGTTTACAACAAATTGAAATAAAAAATGCGACAGCTGGAGAAATTATTGCAATTACCGGATTACACGAATTAAAAATTTCTGATACTATTTGCGATATTAAAAATATCCAACCATTACCTCCAGTAAATATAGAACCACCAACAGTAAATATATTATTTTCAGTAAATACATCTCCATTTTGTGGAAAAGAAGGTAAATATCTCACATCAAATCAAATTGGTAATCGTCTGAAAAAAGAAAAAATGCATGATGTTGCATTATGTGTACAAGATACTTTACATCCTAATACTTTTTCTGTATCTGGAAGAGGAGAATTACACTTATCAATATTAATCGAAAATATGAGAAGAGAAGGATTTGAATTCGAGTTATCACGTCCAAAAGTTATTTTTAAAACAAAAAATAACATACAAATGGAACCATTTGAAAATGTAATAATAGATATTGAAGAACGTCACCAAGGTATAATCATGGAAACTATGGGCCAAAAAAAAGCAAAAATGATTGATCTAACATCTAGTGCTGATGGTAGATTACAATTAGAATATATTACATCTAGTCGTTCATTAATTGGATTTCGTAATCAATTTATGAACATGACATCAGGAACAGGAATATTTTATTCATCATTTCTCAATTATGATACAATTCAATCAGGACATATACATCAAAGAAAAAATGGTGTTTTAATTTCTAATGCTACAGGGTTAAGTACGGGATTTGCATTATTCAATTTACAAGATAGAGGACAATTATTTATTGGACATGCTATCAGGGTTTATACAGGACAAATTATCGGAATACATAACCGTTCCAATGATTTAACAGTAAACTGTTTAACAGGTAAAAAGTTAACCAATATGAGAGCATCAGGTACTGATGAAGCTATTACCTTAACTCCAATTACCAAAATAACATTAGAAAAAGCATTAGGATTTATTAATGATGATGAATTAATTGAAGTAACACCAATATCTATACGTATACGAAAAAAATATCTTAATGAAAATGATAGAAAAGTAGCACACCGTAAATCGAATAAAAAATCTATTTAATTAATTAATATTATTTTCAAAAATAGACAATGAACTAGTTTGATCTAACATCAGACGAAATAAATTATTATGAATATTTTTTTTATTAAGCACACATTGTACTAAAAATATATTTTTTACTATATTTAAAAAAAATACAGTATAACCAACTTTTCTCCAAGAACCATTACAATATGTTTCAATATTCGAATAAATACCTATTGGAATATTGACATAACCAATTAAACAATATAATCTTTTATTATTTAAATTATTAAAATATATTTTTGAAATCATTTCTTGACCACAATAACAACCTTTATAAAAATCAATACCTTGTAAAACATCTAAACTTAATTCTTGAGGAAAAAATTTTTGAAATACAGGTTGTTCAATAATTGGTATACCAAATTTCATATCACAAAATAACCAATATTTTTTTATATTGGGTATATTATTTTCAACTAATATTTTATTGAAATGACATATTTTTTTTTTTTTTATAATTAGTAAAAACCGAATAACAGGTTTACAAAAATATAATATTATACAATCTTTAAAAAATACAACCGTATTCAAATCATTAGGTACATATGGAAAATAAGATAATAAAATTGATTTCGACTGTTGACCAACTAAACCTAAAAATATATAATTATGTAATTCTTTAATATGTACTTGTGAAAATACTGTATATTTCCTAAACTCCTGCATTTGTATATTACAAATGCTACTTCTTTGAATATAGAAATAATCTTTCTTATTATGAAATAAACGTAATATACTGTTAATTCTACCTTGATGATTACAATTTCCACATAAAATATGTGTTCCAAATTGTAATTTTAATATATTAGCAGTAACATGATTTTGTAAATATTTTTTATTATCTAAACCAGATACTTGAATTATAGACCACCCTGTTAATAATTCAAAAGAATTAATATTGTTATTAAATTTGCTTAAGTATGATGAGATCATAATAAATAACTTCGAATATTTTTATTAATATTAAATTTCATATTATAATCTTTATTATATCAAATAAATTAATTTAATATTTTTTAATATAAAAAAAATACACATTATTTCAAATTTTAATCCCTATTATATAAATATAATATAATTGAAAATAAAAAATTTCAATAAAAGTATAGGATTAAAAAATTTATGATAAACAATACATATCATGAAAAAATTCAAAAAATCATTATAAAAATAAAAGATTTAGAATATAATTTACTAAATAAAAATAAAAAAATAAATAAAAATAATATAATTGAAATTAAAAACCAAACACCACGAATACAATATTGTATTAAAAAAATTAATAAAATTAAAAATGCTATATTCGATATAAAATCATTATTAAAATTATCTTATGATATCAAAGACGATAGTATTTTATATGATATTTCAATTGAATTAATTGAAATACAAAAAAAACTTATAGATATACAAAATTATAGTATTTTTCAAAAAAAATATGATGATTGTAATTGTTACCTAGATATACAATCTGGTTCAGGAGGAATAGATGCACAAGACTGGTCTAAAATGTTGTTACGAATGTATTTAAAATGGTTAAGTAGAAAAAAATTTAAAACAGAAATTATCCAAGAATTATCTGGAGAAATTGCAGGTATTAAATCAGCTACTGTACGTGTCATTGGAAAATATGCATTTGGATGGCTACGGACTGAAACAGGTATTCATAGATTGATAAGAAAAAGTCCTTTTAATTCAGGAAATCGTCGTCATACTTCTTTTAGTTCAGCATTTATATACCCTGAAATAGATAATATAATTAAAATTAATATTAATCCATCTGACCTACGAATTGATGTTTATCGCGCTTCAGGTGCTGGTGGACAGCACGTAAATCGTACAGAATCCGCTGTGAGAATTACACATTTACCAACATCAACAGTTACACAATGTCAAAATGAACGCTCACAACACAAAAATAAAGAACAAGCTTTAAAACAAATGCAATGTAAATTATACAATTTAGAATTAAAAAAAAAAAATTACGAAAAAAAAATTATTGAAAAAAATAAATCTTCCATTGGATGGGGTAATCAAATTAGATCATACGTTTTAGATCATTGCCGCATTAAAGATAGTAGAACTGGCATTGAGATTCGAGATACCCAATCAGTACTTGATGGAAACCTAGATGTATTTATTGAAACAAGTTTAAAAATAGGATTATAGAAAAATATTATGCTACTTAAAAAAAAAAATAATCAATTAATTAATGAAAATCATGAATTAAAAATTAGAAAAAAAAAATTTATAACAATTTGTGAAGAAGGATTTAATTTTCCTAATCAATTCAAGCCAAATACTACAATTTCACAACTTAATAAAACATATATAGAATACACAAAAGATCAACTATTAAATCTAAATATTATGGTAAATGTCACTGGACGTATTGTAAAACAACGTATTATGGGAAAAGCAGCATTTATTGTAATACAAGAAATGATTCAATACATGCAAATTTATGTTACAGAACAAAAAATATCTTATGATTTTTATCAAAATCAATTTAAAAAATTAGATATAGGTGATATTATTGCAATAACAGGTACAATATTTAAAACAAAAACTGGTCAATTATCTATTTATTGTACAAAAATTATTCTTTTATCAAAAGCATTACGACCTTTACCAGAAAAATTTCATGGTTTAACTAACCAAGAAATTCGATATCGCAAAAGATACTTAGATCTATTATCTAATCAATCAAGTATGATAAATTTTATTCGTAGATCAAAAATTTTAAATATTATTCGTAATTTTATGCATGTAAATAAATTTATTGAAGTTGAAACACCAATGCTACAAAATATTCCAGGTGGAGCTACTGCTAAGCCTTTTATTACTCACCATAATAGTTTAAATATAAATATGTATTTACGTGTTTCTCCAGAATTATACCTTAAACGACTAATTATTGGAGGATTCACAAAAATTTATGAAATTAATAAAAATTTCCGTAATGAAGGTATTTCATACAAACATAATCCTGAATTTACTATGATGGAACTTTATATCGCTTATGCAAATTATCAAGATTTAATGCACTTTATAATACAATTTTTAAAAAATATTATATATAAACTAACCAAAACTGATAATATTATATATCAAAAACAAGTTTTACACGTCAATAAACCCTATCAAAAATTTACTATAGAAGAAGCAATTACATATTACAACCCATTAATCAAAATTAATGATTTAAAAAATGTTAAAAAAATAAAAAAAATTGCACAATTATATAATATATATATAAAAAACAATTGGAGTATTAATAAAATTTTATTAAAAATATTCGAAATTACAACAGAAAATAAATTAATACAACCAACATTTATTACAGATTATCCTATTGAATTTTCACCATTAGCACGTAGTCATAATAACAATAAAAACATTACAGAGCGATTTGAGTTTTTTATGGGCGGTATAGAAATCGGTAATGGTTTTTCCGAATTAAATAATGCTGTTGATCAAAAAAAACGTTTCTTAAAACAAAAAACCGATATTAAAAGTTTCAATGATAAACAAGAATCATTATATGATAAAGAATACATTGAAGCGTTAGAATACGGTATGCCGCCTACAGCTGGTTTAGGTATTGGTATTGATAGACTGATTATGATTCTCAATAACCAAACAAATATAAAAGATGTAATATTATTCCCTACACTACGTCCAACAACCCAATAATTTTATGGTATTACTATGATTAATTTTTTTAAAAAAACAAAGTTAACAATTAAAAAAGATATATTACCAATTTTACAAAAACAAACTGGACCAATTTGGATATATGACGCAGATATTATTAAAAATCAAATTCATAAATTAAAAAAATTTGATATAATTCGTTTTGCACAAAAATCATGTTCTAATATTCATATATTACAACTTATTAAAAAATTAAATGTAAAAATAGATGCTGTATCATTAGGTGAATTAGAGCGTGCATTAATATCAGGATTCAAAGCAAAAAATGATGAAGTGGTCTTCACTTCTGATATTATTGATGAAGATACATTAAAAAAAGTTATTGAATTAAAAATTACAGTTAATGCTGGATCATTAAATATGATCAAAAAAATAGGTCAATTATCCCCTGGACATCGCATTTGGTTACGTATTAATCCAAAATTTGGGCATGGACACAACAAAAAAACCAATACAGGAGGTGAAAATAGTAAACACGGTATTTGGGAACCAAAATTAGCCATACCAATAATAAAAAAATATAAACTACACTTAGTAGGCTTACACATGCATATTGGATCCGGTGTAGATTATAAACATTTACAAACAGTTTGTAATGCCATGGTAAAACAAGCAATACAATTAAATCAGAATATTCAATTTATATCAGCAGGTGGAGGATTATCTATACCTTATCAAAAAACAGATATACCAGTTGATACTGAACATTATTTCAAATTGTGGGATCATGCAAGAAATAAAATATCACAATATTTTAAAAATAAAATTCAATTAGAAATTGAACCTGGTCGTTTTTTAGTTGGCGAATCAGGAATTTTAATTGCACGTGTATACGAAATCAAAACAGTTGGAAAAAAAATATTTACTTTAATAGAAGCAGGATTTAATGATTTAATGAGACCAGTATTATACGGTAGTTATCATTATATATCAATTATCCCAATGGATAATAGAGTATTGAATAATTGTCAATACATAAAAACTATTATTGGTGGACCGTTATGTGAATCGGGAGATGTATTTACACAAGATGCAAAAGGTACATTAATAGAACGTATACTACCAAAAGTAAAAATTGGTGATTATATTGTTTTCCATAACACTGGTGCATACGGTGCATCTATGTCATCAAATTATAATAGTAGACCATTAATACCAGAAATATTATTTGAAGATGGTATTCCAAGGGTTATTCGTAGAAAACAAACAATATATGAATTATTAAAACTAGAATTAGAATTAACTTAAAATACACAATTCTTATAGTATTAAAAATTATACTCTATCAATGTAATAACATAATCTTATTTTAATAAAAGAAATAAAAAAATGAATAAAAATGAAAAAAAGTTTTATATAAAAACTTGGGGATGTCAAATTAATGAATATGATTCATTAATGATTGCTAATACATTAATACAAAATACCTCTTATATTCAAACAAATAACTTTTTTGAAGCAGAAATTTTAATTTTAAATACATGTTCTATTAGAGAAAAAGCACAAGAAAAACTTTTCCATCAATTAGGTAGATGGAAAAATTTAAAAAATCAAAATAAAAATATCATTATAGCAGTAGGGGGATGTGTTGCAAATCAGGAAGGAAAAAAAATTATTAAACGAGCAAATTTTGTTGATATTGTTTTTGGGACTCAAACATTACATCGTTTACCAAACATGATTGCAAAAAAAATACAAAAAAATAAAATATTTATCGATATCAGTTTTCCAAAAATGGAAAAATTTAAAAATATGATACAACCTGTATGTGATAATTATTCCATTTCTATACCAATTATGGAAGGATGTAATAAATATTGTTCATTCTGTATTGTACCATACACTCGTGGTAAAGAAATTAGTCGACCATTTCATGATATTATTAATCATATCACTATTCTATCTCAAAAAGGAGTTAAAGAAGTACAATTATTAGGACAAAATGTAAATTCATACAAAAGTATTGATACAGATAATAAAAAATATACATTTTCAAAATTATTAAGAAGTATTGCGCGAATTCCTAATATTGAACGAATTAGATTCATTACTAGTCATCCCATGAATTTTACTGATGATATTATTTCTGTTTATCAAGATGTACCACAAGTAGTAAGTTTTCTACATCTACCTATCCAAAGTGGTTCTAATAAAATTCTAAAATTAATGAAACGTCCGTATTCTATTGAAAAATACAAAGTAATTATTCAAAAATTAAAAATAGCACGTCCAAATATACAAATTAGTTCTGACTTCATTGTAGGATTTCCTGGAGAAACCGAATATGATTTCGAAAATACAATGAATATTATAAAAGAAATTAACTTTGATATGAGTTTTAGCTTCATATATTCCCCTAGACCTGGTACACCAGCATCAAAATTACAGGATACAGTTAACATAATTGAAAAAAAAAAAAGATTACAAATATTACAAAAACAAATTAAAAAACAAACATTATATTGGAATAAAAAAATGATTCATAGTATGCAAAAAATTTTAGTTCATCAAACTATAAAACAACAAAAAAACTATTACATTGGGACAACAGAAAATCATAGATCAGTATTTTTTTATAATGAAAAAAACGTACTTGGTAAAATTATCACGGTAAAAATTACCAAAAAAAAAAATAATATTTTTCAAGGTCAATGTATATAATTGTAGGAAATAAAAGATATGAAAAATATAAAATTAAATTTACAAGTTAGTACTAATATAAAAAATTTTATTCCAAAAAAAAAAAAAATTTTTCACTGGATTAAATCTATATTAAAAAAAAAACAGAAATTACAATTTGTATTGTTAATATACAAGAAATTAAAAAACTTAATTTTATATATCGTAATCAAAATAAACCAACAAATATACTATCTTTTCAATATCCAAATATGTATATAAAAAATTATTTATTTATTGGAGATTTAATAATTTGTGCAAAAATTTTAGAAACAGAAGCTAAAATACAAAATAAATACATAGAAGCCCATTGGGCGCATATCATTATTCATGGAATATTACATTTAATCGGTTATAATCATAATAATAAATATCAAGAAATAATTATGGAACAAATAGAAATTGAAACTATGAAAAAACTAGGATATAAAAATCCATACATTATTTAAGATTTTACAATACATAAAGTACATTTAATATAAAATTTATAACAAAAAATAAAAAATTAAATATATATATAAAATAGCTAATATTATACTTTCATGAAAACTGTTATTAAGAATATTATTAAATATGAAAAAAACATATGAACCAAATATATTAGAACCAATTGTACAAAAATATTGGGAAGAAAACAAAACTTTTAAAGTAGTTGAAAAAACAAATAAAAAAAAATATTATTGTCTCGCTATGCTTCCCTATCCATCCGGGAAATTACATATGGGACATGTAAGAAATTACACCATTAGTGATGTAATTGCTAGATATCAACGTATGATTGGAAAAAATGTACTACATCCAATTGGGTGGGATGCTTTCGGTTTACCAGCAGAAGAAGCAGCAATAATAAATCATACTCTTCCAGATATATGGACAACTGAAAATATTCAATATATGAAAAAACAATTAAAACAATTAGGATTCAGTTATGATTGGGACCGAGAAATTACTACCTGTAATCCAAAGTACTATCACTGGGAACAATGGTTTTTCAAAAAATTATACAAATTAAATTTAATATACAAAAAAACTGCATTAGTTAATTGGTGTGAAAAAGATAAAACAGTATTAGCTAACGAACAGGTTATTAATGGACAGTGTTGGCGTTGCCAAACTACTATTACTACAAAAATGATACCACAGTGGTTTATTAAAATTACTAATTATGCTGAACAATTATTACAAGATTTAAATTTGTTAAAAAAATGGCCAAAAAAAGTTTTATCTATGCAAAAAAATTGGATTGGAAAACAAAAAGGATTTGAGATTGTTTGTGACATCTATTCATCACCAGAAAAAATAATAATTTATACTTCAAGATTAGATTTATTATTTGGAATAACGTACATTTCAATATCACCATTACACGATTTAGCAAAAACAGAACTAAATACAACAGAAATAAAAAACTTTATTCAAAATAGCTATACAATTAATAACAGTACTACAAAAAAAATACATTATTTTGGTAAAAAAATATCAAAATATGCCATTCACCCTATTACCAAACATAAAATACCAATATGGATTACAAATTATATTAACCTAGAATACAATATTAATTGTACCATGTCTTGCCCAGCGCACAATCAATATGATTGGAATTTTGCAAAAAAATATAATATTCAAATACAATATGTTATATTAAATAAAAATTGTAAACAAAACAAGGATACATTCCATCCAACAAAAGATTCAAGTATATTATATAATTCATATCAGTTCAACGGATTAAATACTAAATTAGCTGTAAAAAAAATTTTTTTATTATTAGAAAACATGAAAATTATAAAAAAAAAAAATATATATCGATTACAAGATTGGAGCATATCTAGACAAAGATACTGGGGTGCACCTATTCCTGTAGCATATTATAATAAAAAAACTATACTTATACCAGATAAACAATTACCAATAATACCCCCTAAAATTCATACTATGAATGAATTCAAAAATATTAGTAAAATTTATAAAAATTGGTCAAAAATTACTATTAATAATCTTATTATGAAGAAAGAAACTGATACATTTGATACTTTTGTAGAATCTGCATGGTATTATATTAGATATACTGATCCGAAATATTATGGTATGGTTAATACAAAATCAGCAAATTATTGGCTTCCAATTGATCAATACATTGGAGGTATTGAACATGCTACAATGCATTTAATATATTTTCGCTTTTTTCATAAATTATTATATGAATTAAAACTAATATCTTGTCCAGAACCAGCAAAAAAACTACTATGTCAAGGTATGGTATTAGCAGATGCTTTTTATTATATTAGTACAACAGGAAAAAAAAAATGGTTGATACCTGAAAATATCAAAATTATTAAAAATAAGTATGGTAAAATAGAAAAAATGATTACAAATGATAAAAAAAAAGTTATACATGCAGGTATGACTAAAATGTCAAAATCAAAAAATAATGGAGTTGATCCTGAAAACATGATAAAAAAGTATGGAGCAGATACTATTAGGTTATTTATTATATTTGCTGCACCAGTACAATCAGATATTGAATGGAATGAATCTGGAGTTCAGGGTATGCACCGATTCTTACAAAAACTTTGGACCATAATTTATAATTATAAAAATAAAATTGAAAATAATATTATTAAAAAAACACAATATACAATCCAAGAAATGCAATATATATTAAATACAACAATTTTAAAAGTATCACAAAACATTGAGAAACGTCAATCATTTAATACAGCAATTTCTGAAATTATGAAATTTTCAAAATTAATTTATAAAACGTATATAAAACAGGATATAAAACAAATATTCTTAAAAAAAACTTTAACAAACATTTTAAAAATGTTATACCCATTTGCTCCACATTTTAGTTTTATCGCATGGAAAGAATTAAATAAAAATACTATAATTGATAATGTATCATGGCCAAAATATGATCCTAAATTTACCGAAACCACTCATATAAATTTAGTAATCCAAGTTAATGGAAAAAAGAAAGATATTTTACTCGTACCTAAAAATATTGAAAAGGATAAAATATTATATATGATTAATCAAAATAAAAAATTATTACCAATACTTAAAAATAAACAAATAAAAAACGTTATTTATATACCAAATAAAATTATTAATTTAGTCATATAAAATTATGATTTCTTATATAAAATATAATATGATAAAAAAAATAACCATTACAAAAATAAATTGTTATTTTATTTTAGAAGAAGATTTCTTTCTTGCAAACGAAGTACAAGAATTTATATTACAACATTATAAAAAAAAACAATATGATTATATTATTAAAATAATAATTAAATCAAATGATACATGGAATAAAGTATATCGCGAATATCAACAAACAGATTTTTTCTTCAAAAAAAAAATATTATTAATAATACTAAAAAAAATAAAAAAAAATTATAATTTATATCAAATATTACAAAAAATACAAAAATATAATAATACAAATATAATACTATTAATACGGATTACAAATAAAAATTATGATAATAATAGCATAATTTTAAAAAATATTGTTACGTCAAATCAAATTATTATCGATTGCCCATATTTAACAATACAATATACAAAAATATGGATTAGAAAAATAATCCATACTATAAAATTGAATTTATGTTCTGAAATCATTGCTCTATTATCATATAATTATGAAAGAAATTTATTAATGCTATTTAAAATTTTAGAAATTTTTAAAATAATTAGTTTGAATCATAAAATAACAAAAAAATACGTTCAAGAAATTTTATCCGATAATGTATCGTTTAGTATAAAACATTGGATTTATGCATTATTTTCAAAAAATCACATGCAAGCAATCAGAATGTTAAATTTTTTTAAAAAAAACAAATATAATATATCATACTTGATACGATCAATACAAAAAAATTTGATATATTTAATTCATATCAAAGAAAATTATCTGTATAAAAACTATTTATGTTCTTTTCAACAAGATATCATATTTCATGATAACACACTGAAATTAAAAACCATAACTAAAAATATAAGTTATAAAAAAATATTTCAAACTATCAATATTCTAAAAATATTAGAAATAAATAATAAAAATCATAAACACGAACTACTATGGGAATATATAAAAAAAATTATTTTTATATTTTCATCATAAACACTATAACATACTAAAAATAAAAAATATTTATGTCACTAACAATATTCAATCTTACTCATTTTAGATGTCCAGATACAATCATTATGTTAAAAAAAAAAATAAGAAATACTAAAAAAGAAAATATAATATTAGTTTTATCGAATGATATCTCTACAAAATGGGATATTCCATTATTCTGTACATTTATGAAATATCAATTAATAAGTAAAAAAACTATTTATAAACCATATAAATTTTTAATAAAAAAAATAAATTTATAATTTTATGTAACTAATTATTTTTAGGTACTTAATAAAATCATTAATGTTCTACGTAACGGTTCTGCAGCACCCCATAATAGCTGATCGCCAACGCTAAAAACAGATAATAAATTTGTACTTATATTTAATTTTCTTATTCTACCAACAGCAATATTTAATGTTCCAGTGACAGCACAAGGTGTTAATAAATTTAATGTTGAATGAACGTTATTAGGAATAATCCTAATCCAATTATTGTGTTCTTGTAAAATATTGTGAATATTCGAATAAGACAAATCTTTTTTTAATTTTATAGTAAATGCTTGACTATGACACCGAAAAGTACCAACTCGTACACAAGTACCATCTATTGGAATAGTATTATTAATATTTAAAATTTTATTTGCTTCAACTTGTACCTTCCACTCTTCTTTAGTTTGATTATTCTGCATAGCACAATCAATCCAAGGTAATACATTACCTGCTAAAGGTGCAAAAAATTCTTGCTTTGGAAAATTAATTTCCTGAATAGATTTTGACATTGTTTTTTCAATATCTAAAATTGAATATTTTTTTTTATACAACTTATTTTCAACAGATTGATATAAATAACCCATTTGTTTGACCAACTCGATAATATGTCTAGATCCTGCACCAGAAGCGGCTTGATAAGTAGAAAATAAAACCCATTCAATTAAATTATTAAAAAATAATCCACCTAATGCCATCAACATCAAACTAACAGTACAATTACCACCAACAAAAGTCTTAACACCAATATTTATAGCTGAATAAATATCCTGTAAATTAATAGGATCTAATACAATTATTGCATCTTCATGTAATCTTAATGAAGAAGCTGCATCAATCCAGTATCCATTCCAACCTAAACTACGTAATTTTTGATACGTATCATCCGTATATTTTCCACCTTGACAAGATATGATAATATCCATCGTGATTAAACAATCAAAATTATATGCATCCTGTAATATATTACTTTCTTGAATATTTGGTCCAACCTTACCTGGTTGCGATGTTGAAAAAAATACAGCATGAATATTACTAAAATTATTTTCTTCAACCATACGTTGTATTAATACAGAACCTACCATTCCTCTCCAACCAATGAAACCGACAGTCTTCTTCATAAGTATTATACTCAAAATAATTTAATTAATAAAATCATATAAATAATATAATAATATATTTAATTTTTTTAGTTTTAATTAATGTTTTCAAAATACATAATTTGTTAATATTATTAACAAATCAATATTATTTAATTAAAAGTAAAAAAATTACTGTATATTATTTAACACAAATAATAAAATTATTTATAAATATATTCTACAATATTACTTTATAAAAAAACGAAATTTAAATTATAATTATCAATAAGGAAAAAAAATGAATGAAATGATTTCTACTACCATATTATTAATACTAATTATGGATCCATTAGGTAATTTACCTATTGTGATGTCTATTCTTAAACATTTAACCCCAAAAAGACGTATATTTGTCTTGTTAAGAGAAATGATTATTGCACTAGGAATTATGATTTTTTTTTTACTAGCAGGTGAAAAAACACTATCAATACTTGATCTAAAAGCAGAAACTGTCTCTATTGCAGGTGGGATTATATTATTCCTAATTGCAATCAAAATGATTTTTCCAGATGAACAAAAAAATGATAAAAAAACTGATTTAACAGAACCATTTTTAGTGCCATTGGCTATACCACTAGTAGCAGGACCATCATTATTAGCAACATTAATGTTATTGTCACATCAATATTCCAATCAAATATTAACATTATCATTATCTTTATTTATTGCCTGGAGTACTACTGTTTGTGTACTTTTATTATCAGATGTATTTTTAAAATTTTTAGGACCAAAAGGTGTAAATGCTTTAGAAAGGTTAATGGGACTCATACTAATTATGCTATCAACACAAATGTTTTTAGATGGTATTACAACATGGTGTAAACTATAATTTAAATATTATTATTAAATTTTTTAAAATATATAGTATGCAATATATTAATTAATGGTGTTATATATTACATCAAAAAAAAATTAAAACATAAAAAATAAAAAAAAAGAAATATAATAAATTTTATTATATAAAATATTTATTAATAAAGATTATTAAATAATAGCTATAAATACAATACTATGAAAAATATAATTCACATGAAAGATATAGATTTATATAATAAAAGAGTATTAATTCGTGTAGATTTTAATGTTCCATTAAATAATAATATAATAATATCAGATAACCGTATCCAGGCAAGTATTCCAACAATTAAATATGCTTTAAAAAAAAATGCAAAGGTAATACTAATGTCACATTTAGGCCGACCAAAAGAAGGTGAATATTGTCAAAAATTATCTATGCAACCTATAATACAATATTTAAAAAAAATATTTTATAAAAATAAAATTTACTATAGTAATCATCTTAAACCCATCACAATACAACCAGGTGAATTACTTATATTGGAAAATGTACGATTTAATCCAGGTGAAAAAAATAACGATGAAATATTATCCAAAAAATATGCAAATTTATGTGATATATTTGTCATGGATGCTTTTGGTAGCGCACATAGAAAAGAAGCTTCCACATATGGAGTAGGTATGTTTGCTAAAATTTCATGTGCCGGTATATTGTTTGCTTCTGAAATAAATGCTTTAACACGAGCTTTAAAAAATCCGAAACAACCTATGATATCTATTGTAGGAGGAGCAAAAATATCTACAAAATTTAAATTATTAAAACAACTGTCTAAAATTTCTGATACTGTCATTGTTGGAGGCGGTATTGCAAATACATTTTTAGCTATTGATTATAATATCGGAAAATCGTTATATGAACCTAAATTTATTCCATTAGCAAAGATAATACGTGCCAAAAATAATATATTAATACCAGTTGATTCCAGAGTAGGAACAAAATTTTCAAAAAATAGCCTGGCTATTGTTAAAAAACCATATCAAATCCAAAATAATGAAGAAATTATGGATATTGGTGATGAAAGCATTAAAAATATGATTGAAACTCTTAAAAAAGCAAAAACTATTCTTTGGAATGGACCAATGGGTGTATTCGAATTTCCAAATTTTTCAGTTGGTACAAAAGCACTTGCAAAAAATATTTCAAAAAATCAAGCATTTTGTATTGCAGGAGGTGGAGAAACAATTAATGTTATTGATATGTTTAATATAAAAAATAAAATATCGTACATTTCAACAGGAGGTGGGGCTTTTTTAGAATTTGTAGAAGGTAAAAAATTACCTACAATACAGATGTTAGAAACATCTAAAAAAAAACATTATGTATCATAAAATATATATTTTTTAAAACATACTTATACTATACTAGGAAAAAATATGCTTCATCCAATGTATGATATTAAATCAGGGGTCATTTTTGGACAAGATATACATAAAATTTTTAAGCTAGCTAAAGAAAAAAAATTCGCCATACCAGCTATTAATTGTACAAACCTAGATACGATCAATACAGTATTAGAAGTAGCTTATACAGTTAAATCTCCAGTCATCATACAATTGTCTTATGGCAGTTCTATTTGTATTGCTGGAAATAATATACCAAAAATTTCAAATATCAAAAAAGCAACATTAGGAGCAATTTCTGCAGCAAAACACGTACACTATGTTGCAAAATATTATAATATTCCAGTAATACTACATACTGATCATTGTCATATAGACATTTTACCGTGGGTTGATAACTTAATTCAAATTAGTACAGAGAATATGAAAAAGAAAGGATATCCTATTTTTTCTTCACATATGTTAGATTTATCAAAAGAACCAATAAAAAAAAATATAAAAATATGTAGCCATTTTTTAAATAAAATCAAGCATAATAATATGTTTTTAGAAATAGAACTTGGTTGTACAGGAGGAGAAGAAGATGGTGTAAATAATGAAAATATAAATACTGAACTACTGTATACAAAACCTGAAGATGTAAATTATGCATATGAAAAACTTATAAAAATTAGTACTAATTTTACTATCGCAGCATCTTTTGGAAATGTTCATGGAGTATATCAACCAGGAAATATAAAATTAAAACCTGATATTCTATATAATACACAACAATACATTTGTAAAAAACATAATTTAGATATAAATCCAATTAATTTTGTTTTCCATGGAGGATCTGGATCTTCTATTAAAGACATTCATCAATCTATTAATTATGGTGTAGTTAAAATGAATATTGATACTGATATACAATGGGCATCCTGGGAAGGTATTCTAGAATATTATCAAAATTTTAAACTGTATTTACAAACACAATTAGGTAACCCAAGTGGTCCGTATGAACCAAATAAAAAATACTATGACCCAAGAAAGTGGACAAGAAAGTCTCAAGATAAAATATATAAAAAATTAATTAAAATATTTACAACACTAAATGCATATGATGTATGGTAATAATCATATAAAAAATCAAAAATTAGTCTTTAGGAGTGAAAAATGCAAGAATGTAACGTAATAAATAATATTAATTATTTCGGTAACTGGATAATACTACACCAGAAAATATTGTTAAAATATATCATAAATATAATATCAGCAATCATTATTATGTTAATCGGTATTTTTACTTCTAAAGTCATCTCTACAACATTTAATAAAATATTATATAATAGAAAAATTGATACTACAATATCAGATTTTCTCACTATTGTTGCACGATATACGATAGTTACCATTAGTATAATTATTTCGTTGGGTAGATTAGGAGTACAAACAACATCAGTAATCGCTATTTTAGGCGCTGCTGGAATGGCAATTGGATTAGCATTACAAGGATCACTTTCGAATTTTGCAGCTGGAGTGTTATTAATTATATTTAGCCCATTACGCGTAGGAGAATATGTTTTTTTTAAAAATATTTCTGGAACAGTATTAAATATCCATGTATTTTACACAACATTAAAAACACTAGATGGTAAAATTATTGTTGTTCCAAATGGAAAAATTACTTCAAATAACATTATTAACTATTCACGTGAACCATGTCGTAGAAATGAATTTATAATTAATGTTACAAATAGTGCTAATGTTGATTTGGTCATTAAAATATTGAAAGATATTATGTATAATGAACCAAGAGTCTTAAAAGATAAAGATATTACTGTAGGTTTAAACAAATTAGAACCATACTATATGAATTTTGTTGCGCGATGCTGGAGTAACACAAATATTTTAAATACAGTATATTGGGATTTAATGATACAGTTTAAAAAAGCTTTAGATGAGAATAAAATTCTTTTACCATATAAACGATTAGAAATAAGAATTAATAAAAAAAGAAAATAATTATGATGTATATATCATATATGAATTCGTATATTATTTATATTTAATAATTTAATTTTCATTAAAAAATAATATTTAAAATACTTTTATAAAAAATATTTTAATTTTTTTAATTATTGATTATAAATAATAAATACATAAAATTTAGTATGATTTTTACTTGAAAGATAAATAATATATTCACATTAGTTGCGGAGGCTGGATTTGAACCAGCGACCTTCGGGTTATGAGCCCGACGAGCTACCATGCTGCTCCACCCCGCTATAAATTATATATTATACTATCATAAAATAAAAATCAATATTTAAAAATAAAAAATATTATACACTATAATTTTTTTATTAAAATAAAAAACATAAAATTAATAATTATATGAATATAAATGAAAAAAATTTATATGTAAAAGAAATAAAAAATATTGAAGGTGATGTAACGGCAACAAACTCAAAAATAGCAATTTTAATATCCCGATTTAATAATTTTATTAATCAAAACTTATTACATGGTGCCATTGATACCTTAAATAGAATTGGAAAAATACAAAATAATAACATCACCGTTATTAAAGTTCCTGGATCGTATGAAATTCCTATAATTGCAAATATTATTTCTAATGTAAAAAAATACCACGGAATTATCGCACTGGGAACTATTATTAAAGGTGAAACAATTCATTTTGATAAACTAGCAACTGATATTATCTCTAAAATATCCAATATCAGTATCAAAAATAATATACCAATCGCTCTTGGTATTTTAATGACTGAAAATATTGAACAAGCTATAAATCGCTCAGGAACAAAATTAGGAAATAAAGGAAGTGAAGCAGCACTAACTGTATTAGAAATGATTAATATTATTAAAATAATTCAAAATTAATACAATAAATTTAATAAAATATATAGTATATTATTATAAACAATAATATTTTTTATAAATTGTATAACACTATGAATGATTTTTTAAATCAAAAAAAACAGTTTGTTCAAGATACATATTATATGGAAAAAACAATTCAATTAGCAAAAAAAGGAAAATATACTACCGCACCTAATCCAAATGTAGGCTGTATTATTGTCCATAAAAAAAAAATTGTCGGCATAGGTTGGCATTATAAATCAGGTGAAAATCATGCAGAAGTAAATGCTATTAATATGGCTGGAAAATTATCAAAAAATGGAACAGCATATATTTCACTAGAACCATGCAATCATTTTGGAAAAACACCGCCATGCTGCAATTTAATTATTAAGTCGGGTATTAAAAGAGTAGTTATAGCTATGTTAGATCCAGATCCAAAAATGTCCGGAAAAAGTGTAAAATATTTAAAAAAACATGGTATACAAGTAACAGTTGGAATATTATTAAAAAAATCGCAAAATATAAATTTAGGATACTTAAAAAGAATAAACCATGGAATACCATGGATACAATTAAAAATGGCTATTTCTCTAGATGGTAAAATAGCCATGAAAAATGGTGAAAGCCAATGGATTACCAGTAAAGATGCAAGGCAAGATACACACCGATTACGCGCATTAAGTTCAGCCATTTTGAGTACTAGTAGTACTATTTTAAATGATAATCCTAAACTTACTGTTCGGTGTAATATGAATAAAAAATGTCAAAAAAAATATATACAACCAAAAAGAATTATTATAGATAGTCAAAACCGTGTACAACCTAACCATCAAATTATTCAAGAAAAAATCAGTGAAATATGGTTAATTCGATTATATCATGACAAAAAAATTTGGCCTACACATGTTAAGCAAATTATATTACCAAAATATAAAAAATATATCAATTTAAAGAAATTATTTCAATTTTTAGGAAAAGAAAAAATAAACACAGTATGGGTAGAATGCGGTACAAACTTATTCAGTAATATGATTAAATTACATTTAATAGATGAATTAATTTTATATGTAGCACCAAAAATGTTAGGTCACTTAGCAAAACCGTTATTTTTCAATACACAAGAACTTGACTTAAATACAATTAATACGTTTTCTTTTACTAGTATAAAATCTATCGGATCAGATATACGAATTAAATTAAAACCCCAATGTAAAAATTTAATATATTAACATTTATTATAAATACTTAATGTATAAAAAATACAATATTACAATCAGGATATAAATATCATGAATCCGAAATTTAGAAGACGTGCAAGACAGTATGTAGTACAAGCTCTTTATACTTGGGAAATATCACGAAATGATATTATAGATATTAAAAATCAATATTTAAAAAATATTAATACTCAAATTGTAGATATAAAATATTTTCATGAAGCAATTACAGAAGTAATTCATAATTATAAAACGCTTGATATAAAAATTACATCATGTTTAAATAGAAAACTTCAAAAAATTGGACAAATAGAAAAAGCAATATTAAGATTATCTTTCTATGAATTATATAATCGAGCTGATATTCCATACAAAGTATCAATTAATGAAGGTATTGAATTAGCAAAATTGTTTGGATCAGAAAACAGTCATAAATTTATAAATGGTGTTCTACAACATGCAGCTAATAAAATCAATCACCAACAATAATCAATATTTTTTATCTTGTAAAAAATATCTAATTCTATCTGCATCTGTTTTTGTACTATCAAATTTTATTAATAAAAAAGCGTCTGATTTTGAATACTCAATCAATATAATTCCAGAATCATTTTGTAATAATGTATCTATATCTAATTTAAAATTACGTTTTTTATTGATTAAAATTGATATGCTACATATATATTTTGGTGGAGTAATAAAATAAAAAATTATCAACCAAACCACTGAAATTGAAATATCTAATAAAAACACAGTTTTCATACCGCAACATTGGTATGTTAATCCACCTAATGCTCCTCCTAAAGCTATACCAAGAAATTGACTTGTCGAATATATACTCATTATAATATTTTTATATTCTATAGATAATATTCTACTTAATAAAGATGGAATAAAAGTTTCAGATAAAATAAATGAAACAAAAAAAAGATACATACTTGTAAAAAATATAAAAAAATTCAATTTAAAAATTAATAGTATCATTGATGACATAATCATCATAAAAATAACAAAAATCATTAATAATCGTATATATTTTTTTTTTTCTGAAAATATTATTAACGGAATAGTGATAAATAATGATAAAATAATAATTATAGTATAAATTTCAAAATGTTTTTTTAATACATAACCTAATAACTCCATATTCTTTGGAAAAATAATAAAATTTAAAGTTAACAAAAAATGTAAAAAAAATATACTAATAACATAGGCAAAAACATCATATTTTTTCATAAAACTATTAGTTTGATAAATACTAATTTTTTCTTTATTTTGGTAAAATACTGTATCACAGTATGGAAATACATATTTTAAAGCAACCAATATACATAAAATAGATGCAAGTACAATGATTTTAAACAAACCATATAAACCAAAATATTCAATAATTATCGGTCCAAGAATAATAGCAGATAAAAAAGATATTCCAAAAGTAATACCAATACAAGAAATTGACTTAATATAATTTTGTTCTCTAATAACATGTGAAAGTAATGCTATAAAAACAGATGAAACTGTACCTATACCTTGTAATCCTCGACCAATAATAATTCCAAAAATCGAATTACTAAAACATAAAATAATACTACCAATAAAAAATAACAATAAACCAATTAAAATGGTATATTTATAACCAATTCGATTTGATAAAAAACCAAAAGGTATTTGAAAAATTGCCTGCATTAATCCATAAATACCTATTGCAACACCAATTAAAAATTTATTGGAATGAGGAAATAATATACCAGTTGTATGCATTGCTGGTGTTACCATAAACATTCCTAACATTCTTAACATAAAAATAATACATACACCAATCGTAATACGTATTTCATGTGTATTTAATTTATAGTCATTCATATTAATATTATTTAATAAATTATTTTCTTAAATTACATACTATGTGATTTTCTATTTAAAAACAACAAAAATATTAAATATAATAACATTTAAATTAAAAAAATAGAAAAATATGATACATAAAAAATGGAATATAAAAATTGCACAAAATATTGCACAACAAGAATCAATTATATTAACAGATCAGCATTGGGAAATAATTAATTTTATTAGATTATGTTATAATAAATTTAATATTATTCCGCCAAATAGAATGTTATTGAAATTAATGCAAAAAAAATTTGAAATAGAAAAATGTAATAATACATACTTATTATCATTATTTCCTAAAGGTATTAATAAACAGGCAAATAAAATTGCAGGATTACCAAAATCAAATATATGTTTATAAAAACATATAGTTTATAATTAAAATTAGATGTAAAAATAAAATAACAATAATAGACCAAAAAAATAATAATCTTGAAAGATTTATATCCTCAATAAATATGTAATAAATATATGCTATGAAAAACCAGGATACACTCAAAAAAAATAATAATATAAAAAATATGAAAAATAAGTAATGAAAAAAATAAAGAAGGGAAATCAATATTATGAATATAAAAATATAAAACATAATATTTTTTAAAGTATTTAATTTCCCTTTTTGATTCACGATAGTAGGTATTTTTACTATATTATAATCTCGATGATATAAAATTAAAATAGCATAAGAATGTGGAATTTGCCAAATTAAACATATTAAAAACAATAATATTGCTTTTAAATCTATCGTATTAACCACTGCACAATATCCAATTAGCGGTGGCATAGCACCAGCAATACTACCAATTATAACATCATAAATTGAAACACGTTTCATATATAAACTATATACGACAACATAAAAAAAAAAACCTATAACAGCCAATACACATGATAATATATTAATTTTTGTTAAAAAAATTAATACACTTAAAAAAAATAAAAATAATCCTGTAATTTTTGCAGGTATTATAAATTTTTTAGATATTATTAAAATACGTTTTTTAGTACGAATCATATTTTTATCAATATCAATATCAATAATATTATTAAATATACAAGCAGAAGCAATAATAGTAGCCGATCCAAATAATATAAAAAATAATAATATAAAATTTACTGTTTTAGATAAAGAAAAAAAAAAACCACCTAATACTGCAATAAGATTAACAAATATAATTCTGGGTTTTATTAATTGAATAAAATGCTTCATCACACAATATTATGATTATGATATATAAAATGATGATTTAAATTATGCATAATCCATATTGATCCGAATATAATAATAAAAATGACTAATATTGTAAAAATTAAAAATGTAATATTCCAAACATGTTCTACAGAAAAACTTAAATGTAAAAAATATTTTACATGTACCAAACATTGTATAACAGCACACATAATAACTATAAAAAAAGTAATATGGATATTAAAAAAACGTTTAAATACTACACTAAAAGGTATAATTGTTAATATTAAAGAAAAGATAAATCCCAAAAAATAAGATTTTAACTCTTGATAAATTTTATAATTTTGTATAACAATATTATTCATGATATATTTCCCATCAAATATACTACCGTAAAAATACAAATCCAAATAATATCTAAAAAGTGCCAAAATAAACTAAAACATAAAATCCGAGTATAAATTGTATTACTAAAATATAATTTATGTATATGAAACGATAAACCTAAAATCCAAAATAAACCAAAAATAACATGTATACCATGCATCCCAATTAAACTAAAAAAAGAAGATAAAAATCCATTTTTTTGTGGTATATACCCCAATGAAATTAAATGATAAAACTCATAATATTCCATAATTATAAAACACAAACCACAAATAAATGTTAAAAATAAAAAGAAATATATTAAAAAAAAATTTTTATATTTAGCGCTAATTACGAAAATTCCACAAAAAATTGAACTTAACAACAACAATACTGTCTCTAAAAACGAAATTTTTAAATTAAAAAAATTTATATTAAATGTAACGTTAATCGAAGTAACACAATATACTGCAAACATAGTTGCAAATAATATACCATCACTCATTAAATAAAGCCAAAATCCAAACATACTCTTACCAATATTATGAATATCATAAACAGTATATTTTTTTTTATTTTTAATAATATTCTTCTGCATTTATTCTCCTTTTTTAAATAAAATATTATGTTGATCCTCTATTTTTTTAATCTCAAAACTTGTAATTTCATATTCGCTATTATAGAAAGTGTATATAAAAAATACTATAATACTAATGATAAAAAATAATATACACATCCACCAAATATGCCATACCATAGAGAAACCAATAAAAAAGGTAAAAACTCCCAAAAAAAATCCCAAAGCAGTATTTTTAGGCATATGAATATTCTCATATGAAATACTTTTTTTTACTAAACCCTGTTGTTTTTTATACCAAAAATCATCTATATTACATACATTCGGAATATTCGCAAAATTATAAATTGGAGGAGGAGATGCAGTACTCCATTCTAATGTACGTCCATTCCATGGATCACCACTAAAATCGTAATTTAATTTTCTATTTCGAATAGAACTATATAGTTGTATAACTTGACATAATATACCAATTAAAATTAATCCGACACCAAAAATTGATATTGATAACATAAAATGAAACTTATGATCAATATCTTGACTAATACGCCGAGTCATACCCATTAATCCTAAATAATACAACGGCATAAAAGCAACAAAAAATCCAGTTAACCAAAAATAAAATGATAATTTTCCCCATGTTTCATTTAATTTAAATCCAAATAACTTCGGAAACCAATATGTAATACCTGCAAAACAACCAAAAACAACACCACCAATAATTACAGTATGAAAATGTGCTACTAAAAATACACTATTATGTAAAATAAAATCAATGGCTGGAATAGATAAAATTACTCCTGCCATACCACCAATAGTAAAAGTTATTAAAAAACCAACTGTCCACAACATGGCAGAATGCATATGAATTCGCCCTTGATACATCGTAAATAACCAGTTAAATACTTTAACTCCTGTTGGAATTGCAATAATCATAGTAGTAATACCGAAAAAAGCATTAACATTCGCACCAGAACCCATAGTAAAAAAATGATGTAACCATACTATAAAAGATAATATTGTTATCGAAATTGTAGCCCAAACAAGTGATATATAACCAAATAGTACTTTTTGAGAAAAAGTAGCAACTACTTCAGAAAATACACCAAATGCAGGTAATATAAGAATATATACTTCCGGATGACCCCAAATCCAAATTAAGTTAACATACATCATAGCATTTCCACCAAAATCACTAGAAAAAAAATGAAATCCACAATAACGATCTAAACTTAATAATATCAACGTCATTGTTAAAACAGGAAAAGCAGAAATAATTAAAATATTTGAACATAACACTGTCCAAACAAATACTGGCATTTTAAAAAGATTCATACCAGGTGCACGCATTTTAAGAATGGTAACAATAAAATTAATTCCACTTAATGTAGTACCAATACCAGAAATTTGTAAACTCCAAATCCAGTAATCCACACCTACTCCTGGACTATATTGTAATTCAGAAAGCGGAGGATACGCTAACCAACCAGTCTTAGCAAACTCACCAATTGCTAAAGATGCATTGACTAACAATGCTCCACTAACAGTTAACCAGAAACTTAAGTTATTTAAAAATGGAAATGCTACATCTCGCGCTCCTATTTGTAATGGTACAACAAAATTCATAAGTCCAATAATTAAAGGCATGGCTACAAAAAAAATCATAATCACACCATGCACAGTAAAAATTTGATCATAATGATGTGCAGGTAAAAAACCTGTATGACCCATAGAAGCATAAAACTGTTGTAAACGCATCATAAATGCATCAACAAAACCTCTAAATAACATAATCATAGCTAAAATAAAATACATAACTGAAATTCTTTTATGATCAACAGAAGTAATCCATTCTGACCATAAATATTTCCATTTTTTTAAATAAGTAATTGTACAAAATAACAATAAAATCATAAAAATAATTATTATACACGTAACCATAATAATAGGTTCACTATATGGAATACTAAGTAATGTCAATTTTCCAAACATAATATTTTCCTTTAAAATAAAAATGAATATTATATAAAAATTTATATTAATAACAATTAACGTAACATTCTATGAACAATTCTATTAAACAAATTAGGGTATACACAAGAAAAATATTTAATTGGATGTAATAAAGTAGGTCGAGCTATTAACTGAAATTTATACAAAGTATTTAACTTACAAGAAGTATGTTGTACCCTATTCACCCATTTATTAAAAATATTATTATTTGGCACAACAATAGCATTAAATTTCATCTTTGAAAAACCTGGACCATTATAATTTGATGAAAATCCATGATACCTTCCTGGAAATTTTGCCATTAAATTTAACACACCATGCATTCTTGGCATAGCATAAACTTGACTACCTAATCTAGGAATAAAAAAAGCACTCATGACTGAATTTGAAGTAATATTGAAATGAATTGGTGTATTATTTGGTATAACAATTTCATTCATAGTAGCAATATTTTCTTTAGGATATATAAATAACCAATTCCAATCTAAAGACACTACATTAATTGTAATTGGTCTATTCACTGAAATAATTCTTTTTTTTGGATCTAATCCATGCGATGTAGTCCAAGCTAAAGAACCAAGAAAAATAACAATCATAACAGGAACAAACCATACCATAATTTCTACTTTTGTTGAATGTGACCAAGTGGGAGTATAAATATTCATTTTACAATGACGATATTTATAAACAAAAAATAATGTCATAAAAATAACTGGTATAACTAAAGTTAACATAGCAATAAAAACGATAAAAATCAATCTATATTGTTGAATTGATATAACTCCGGCTGGATGTACAATAGCACGATGGAAACCCATAAGTAACATTAACCCAAGTATACACATAATTTTATTTATAATATTTCTTTTATTCATATAATTTATTCCAATATCAAGAATATTTTATTATTAAATAAATAATAATTTCATTAAATATATCTATAATATATTTCAAAAAAATGTTTAAAATTATTGATCTATATAATATACATATATTATGGAATACAAAAATATATTTTATTTAAAGTAAAGGTATAACTATTATGTTAAAAAAAATAAAAAAATATTTTAATACAAAACTTGTTAAAATATATGATAATACTATGCAACATAAAAATCAAAATCAAAAAAAACATCTAACGATATTTATTGTAAGTGATATATTCAAAAATAAAAATATTTTAAAGAGACATCAAGAAGTATACAATGTATTATCAAAAGAAATGTGTACTATAATTCATGCACTTTCTATACATACATATACTATGAATGAATGGAAAAAATGTTATATGAAAGATATGCATAATATTAAATGCCACCAATTTACAGTATAAAATTGTTAATATTATAAAAAATAAATCAAAAACATATTAATACCAACCTATATCATATAAATTATTTCAATTTATATAATTAATTTAATACAATTAATTATATAAAAAATAATAAATATAAAAATATATATTATCACTATAAAATTATAAACCAGGAACTATAATGAAATTCGTTTTAACAACAATAAAAGATTTTGAAAAAAAATTAGATATTACTATACCATTTCAGGAAATACAACTCATAGAAAAACAAGAAATAATTAGTATCAGAAAAAAAACAAATATTAATGGATTTAGAAAAAACAGAATACCTATTGAAATTATCCAAAAACGATATACAGAACAAATTAAAAAAAATACCATTCAAAAAACTATTTATAATAATTTTAATAATATTATTAAAATAAAACAATTACATATTATTAATGAACCAAAAATCACTATTCATCAATATCAAAAAAATTCTGATTTTATTTTTTCAATGCATTTTCAATGTTTACCAAAAATTAATTTTAATGAATTAAAAAAATATAATATTGAAAAAACGTCAATTATTATAGACAACACAGATATTAAATATTACATTACTGAAATGCAAAATCAACACATATCTTTAGAAAAAAACGAAAAAAAAATTAAAAAAAACGATCAAATTACCATTAATTATCAAATAAAAGAAGGTATATCTAATATATCGCAAGTACAAGAATTAACATTTTTAATAAACAAAAAAAAAATTATACCTCAAATAGAAAAACAAATATTAAAAAAAAAAACAGCAGATACTATTTTAGTAACAATGAATATTTTTAAACAACATCCAGATCAAAATTATCAAGGAAAAAAAATTACAATAAGAATCAATATTAAAAAAGTACTAAGTATAAAAAAAAAGTATTCATATGAACAATTTATAGAATATTTAAAAAAAAAATTACATGTAAACACTTATAAAGAAGTACAAAACATTATCACAGATCAATTAAAAAAAGATATTATACATTTAGAATATAAATATTTAAAAAATCAAATTATTCAATATATTAAAAAAAGTGATATAATTCAAATACCAAAAAAACTAATTGAAGAAGAAATAAAACATACAAATAAGAAAATACATAAAAAATATTTAAAAGAAAAAGGTAATATATTACAAAAAAAATATCATAAAAATATGAAACAAAAAATATCAAATAAAATTAAACTTAACTTAATTTTAAAATCAATTATATACCAAAATAATATTAATATTACACAAAAAGAAATTAAAAAATATTTTCAAACTGAACAAAAAGAAAATCGTATGTTAATGAAAATACTACCATTACAAAAAAATAGAACACAACTGATACATTATATACATAATATACTTCTAGAAAAAAAAATTATTCAACACCTATTAAAATTCTTTAATGTTACATATAAAACTACAAACTTAAAAAAAATACTCCAAAAAATACACATATAATATTACTTTAAGCTAATATACTACTCATATTAAATAAAATATAAAAAAATAAGGTATAAAATATGTTAAAAAATAAAAATAGTCATAGAATAAATTATAATTTAATACCTATGGTAGTAGAAAATAATAATACAGGAGAACGATCTTATGATATTTATTCTCGACTTTTAAAAGAAAGAATTATATTTATTACTGGAAAAATTGAAGATCATATGTCAAATACAATTGTTGCACAAATATTATTTTTAGAATCTGAAAATCCAAAAAAAGATATTTTTTTATATATTAATTCTCCTGGAGGAATAGTGACTGCCGGTATGTCCATTTATGATACAATGCAATTTGTACAACCTAGTATTAATACAATTTGTATTGGGCAAGCATGTTCAATGGCAGCAATACTATTATGTGCTGGAACACCAGGTAAACGATTTTCTTTAAAACATTCAAAAATCATGATTCACCAACCTATGGGAGGTTATCAAGGACAAGCATCGGATATTATTATACATACTCAAGAAATAATAAAAACAAAAACTATGATTAATGAACTTCTTGCACTACATACAAAACAACAGATAAAAAAAATTGAACAAGATACTGAACGAGATCGTTTTTTGAATGCAGAAGAAGCAAAACAATATGGATTAATTGATACTATTTTACAGTCTAGAACTAATAAAAATCCATCTATAAATCAAAATAAATATTAAAAATTACATAAATCTAAAAATATATTTTTTATAATCTATATCATATATTAAACATTATAAGGTAAATATATTAAATATGCATTATCATGAAAATTCAATATTAATACTTACCCCAAAAAAAATAAAAAAAAAATTAGATCAGCATATTATTGGACAAAATACAGCAAAAAAAATATTATCAGTAGCAGTCTATAATCACTATAAACGTATTTTATATTTAAATAGCCCGTCTAGATCTAAAGATATTGATATCAAAAAAAGTAACGTGTTATTAATTGGACCTACTGGATGTGGAAAAACATTATTAGCTGAAACATTAGCTAAAACATTAAATATTCCATTTGTTATTGTTGATGCAACATCATTAACTGAAGCAGGATATGTTGGTGATGATGTTGAAAATATTTTACAAAAATTATTGCAAAATTGTCAATATGAAGTTCCTAAAGCTGAAACAGGAATTATATATATTGATGAAATTGATAAAATTGCAAAGAAATCAGATAATGTATCAATTACAAGAGATGTATCAGGAGAAGGTGTACAACAAGCACTACTAAAAATTATAGAAGGAACGATAGCATCTGTACCACCTCAAGGTGGTAGAAAACACCCGAATCAACCATGTATACAAATTGATACATCTAAAATATTATTTATTTGTGCTGGAACATTTGATGGATTAGAAAAAATCATTTTTAAAAAATCAGAAAAAAGTAATAAAATAGGTTTCAATGTTAAACTGAATGTACGAAAAAAAAACATAAACAAAAAAAAACTGTTTGAAAATGTATCAACAAAAAATCTAATAAAATTTGGTTTAATTCCAGAATTTGTAGGACGTTTACCAATAATTGTTACATTAAATAAAATTAATAAAGATATGTTAATTGATATTTTATCTCAACCAAAAAATGCATTAATTAAACAATATCAACAATTATTTTCATTAGAAGGTATTTTATTACATTTTGAAAAAGATGCAATTATAGAAATTGCTAACCAAACAATAAAAAAAAATATTGGTGCTAGAGGTTTACGATCAATAATAGAACATGTTTTATTAGATATAATGTATGATTTACCATCACAAAATCATGTTCGTAAAGTAATAATTAATAAATCTGTAGTACAAAAAAAAATAAAACCAATCATTATATATGATCCAGAATAATTAAAATTAATACATATAAAGTCTGTTTTTATTATAAAAATTAAAATATAAAATTCTATTATAACATAAAATACATATATAACTTAAACAATTCTATATCATACTTTAATTAATACATAAATTTAAAAACAATTATAACAAAAATAAAGAGAATAATATGAACTCTAAATGTTCTAAAAACATTGTTATTCCAATATTACCATTAAGAGATATAGTAATATACCCAGATATAATAATCCCACTATTTGTTGGACGTAAAAAATCTATAAAATGTATTCGAGCTGCGTTAAAAAACGACAAAAAAATTATGTTAGTCACTCAAAAAATATCTAAAGTAGATAATCCAAGTATCAATGAATTATTCAAAATTGGTACAATATCAACTATCTTACAAATGTCTACATTACCTGACGGGACAATAAAAATTCTAGTTAAAGGTTTAAAACGTGGTCAATTACATACAGTATATGATAATAATAATTTATTAACTGCAGAAATTGAAACAATCAAGTCTTATGAAACTAATAAAAAAGAAGTAACAATATTAATGAAAATTGCAGTGGAAAAATTTGAACAATATATAAAATTTAATAAAAACATTCCAATTGAAATACTACATTCTTTACATGATATACATAATTCATCACGATTATCAAATATTTTATCATCGCAGATAACACTAAAATTAAATGATCAACAAAAGATTCTAGAAATACTCAATATTAATAAAAGATTAGAATATTTAATTTTAACAATGGAGTCAGAAATTAATTTATTTCAAATAGAAAAAACTATAAGAAACCGAATACAAAATAGTATTGAAAAAAATCAAAAAGAATATTACCTTAATGAACAAATAAAAGCAATTCAGAAAGAATTAGGTGAAATTGAAGGTATTACTAATGAATGTGATATATTAAAAAATAAACTTCAAAAACTAAAAATACCACAAATAGTAAAAAATAAAGTATTATTAGAATTAAAAAGACTAAAAATGATGTCCCCCATATCAGCAGAAGCATCAGTAATAAGAAGTTATATTGATTGGATTATACAAGTTCCTTGGTCAGCAAAAAGTAAAATTAAAAAAGATATTCATCAAGCTAAAAAAAAATTAGATAATGACCACTACGGTTTAAAAAAAGTTAAAAATAGAATATTAGAATATTTAGCAGTACAATCCAGAACTAATAAAATCAAAGGACCGATTTTATGTTTAGTTGGTCCTCCCGGTGTAGGAAAAACATCGTTAGGTAAATCCATTGCTCAAGCTACAGGAAGAAAATATATTAGAATGGCTTTAGGTGGTATACGTGATGAAGCAGAAATTAGAGGTCATAGACGAACATATATTGGATCACTTCCTGGAAAAATTATACAAAATATTGTTAAATCCGGAGTAAAAAATCCGCTGTTTTTACTAGACGAAATTGATAAAATATCACATGATATACGTGTTGATCCGATATCTGCTTTATTAGAAGTATTAGACCCAGAACAAAATACAAATTTCAATGATCATTACTTAGAATTAGACTATGATTTATCAAATGTCATGTTCGTTGCAACAGCAAATTCAACAAATATTCCAGCTCCATTATTAGATAGAATGGAAATAATTTATGTTTCAAGTTACACAGAAGATGAAAAATTCAATATTGCAAAAAATTACTTAAAACCAAAACAAATTTGTAGAAATGCACTTCAAGAACATGAAATTGAAATTTCAGATAATGCAATTAGAAATATTATTTGTTATTATACAAGAGAAGCAGGTGTACGAGGTTTAGAAAAAGCTATTGCTAAAATATGTAGAAAAGTAGTAAAAACGTTAGTTACAGATCCATCAATTAAAAACATTATTATCAATACAAAAAATATAAAACAATATTTAGGAATAAAAAAATTTTACTACGGAAAACAAAATCAAAACAATCATGTTGGACAAGTTACTGGATTAGCTTGGACAGAAGTAGGAGGTGAACTATTAACTATTGAAACAGCCTGTGTTCCTGGAAAAGGAAAATTAATATATACAGGATCATTAGGCGAAATCATGAAAGAATCTATACAAACAGCATTAACTGTTGTACGTTCACAATCTAAAAAATTAAATATTAAATTAGATTTTTATGAAAAACATGACATACACGTTCATATTCCAGAAAGTGCAACACCTAAAGATGGCCCTAGTGCAGGTATTGCAATTTGCACTGCTATAATATCCACATTAACAAAAAATCCTGTACGATCAGATATTGCAATGACTGGAGAAATTACTCTAAATGGTAATATTTTAATGATTGGAGGACTAAAAGAAAAAATATTAGCAGCACACCGTGGTAAAATAAAAAATATCATCATCCCATATCAAAATAGGTACAACTTAATAGAAATACCAAAAAAAATTTTATCAGACTTAACAATACATACAGTAAAAACTATTCAAGATGTTTTAAAACTCACTTTCAGTAATAAAACTGATGTTATATAAATACACAATTTATATATAATTTGGCTGGAAAGTATAATTTAATCCAGCCTATATTTTATACCAAATGAGCTATAAAAAAAAATATACTCTAAATTTGTAACATAAATAAATAATATTTTAAAATAAATGGGATATTTTGTGCAATTATTTAAACAAATACGATGGTATTTTTTGAAACAATGGAAACAATATGTAGGATCAATATTTTTATTGATAATTATAGCAATGTTACAGCTTATACCACCTAAAATTATTGGTATATTAATAGATCAAATTACAATAAATAAATCATATGAAAATAAATTACTTTACTGGACTGGATTAATACTTTTCATATCTATATTAATATACATATTAAGATATATGTGGAGAATACTACTATTTGGAACAGCATATAATTTAGCTATTATTATACGTATAAAATTATATAATTATTTAAGTAAAAAAAATGCAAAATTTTATCTAAAATACCGTACTGGAGATTTAATGGCACGTGCCACAAATGATGTTGATAAAGTTGTTTTTGCAGCTGGTGAAGGCGTTTTAACATTAATCGATTCTATCATCACTGGTCTATCTGTGTTAATAATTATGACTATATATATTAATTGGAAATTAACAATTATATCATTAATACCTATGCCAATTATGACAATTATTATTACAAAATATGGAAAAAAATTATATCATGCTTTTAAAAAATCACAAAAAACATTCTCAGATTTAAATAATCAAACACAAGAAAGTTTAACAAATATTTATATGATTAAAAATTTTGGATTAGAAAAATATGAAATGAAAAAATTTAAAAAAATTACTGATAATATCAATATAAAAAATATTATAGTATCAAAAATTGATGCAAAGTTTGACCCAATAATTTATTATTCTATTACATGTTCCAATATACTAACAATGTATACAGGAGGTTACTTAATCTGGAATCACAGTATTACCATTGGACAACTAACAAGTTTTATGATGTATTTAAGTTTAATGACTTGGCCTATGCTAGCACTTGCTTGGATGTTTAATATTATTGAAAGAGGTCATGCTGCTTGGAATCGTATTCAAAATATTATAAATAAAGAATATATGATTCAAAGTAATAAAAAAAATATTTTAGAAAATTCAAAAAACATAACAATTGAAATATCCCAATTTAAATATCCAAACACTATACAATATGCATTACATAATATCTCTATGAACATTAAATTTAATCAAATAATAGGTATTTGCGGACCCACTGGAAGTGGAAAAAGTACACTATTATCTTTAATACAAAGGCATTTTGAAAATTTTATAGGAAATATTTTTTATAATAATATACCTATAAAAAATTATAATATACTACACTGGAGAAATAAATTAACTTGTGTTCACCAAAAAACATTTTTATTTTCTGATACTATTAGAAATAATATTGCTTTTAGTAACATGCAAGCTCAGCAAATCGATATAGAAAATGTTGCAAAATTATCAAATATTCATCAAGATATTATAAATTTTACAAATGGATATGAAACAAAAATTGGAGAACAAGGAATTATTTTGTCGGGTGGCCAAAAACAAAGATTGGCAATTTCAAGAGCATTATTATTAAATACAGAAATTTTAATATTAGACAATGCTTTATCTGCAATAGATCGATTAACACAATATAAGATTTTAAAAAATATCATATCTTGGAAAAATGATAATCATACAATTGTTATTATAACAAATGAATTGCATATACTAAAAAAAACAAATAATATATTTATTATGGAAAATGGAAGTATAACAAATCAAGGTACTCATAATCAATTAATAAAATACCATAACTGGTATAGTACTATATTTCAAAAATATAAAATAAACAAAACAATATAATTATAAAAAATATCAATAAAAGGATATATATGGCTAATTTAATGCACGGTTGGCCAACATTAAAACGTCTACTAAAATATAGTATAAAATTTAAAAAAAAAATTAGTATAGCATGTTTATTATTAATATTCGCATCTTTTACTGAAATATTAGGACCAATTTTAGTAAGCTATTTTATTAATAATATACTTACTACACGTATATTAAATAAAAATATAATTATCATAATTTTTTTTTCTTATTTGATCACACAAACTATATCAATCATATTAAATTACTTACAAGTATTACTTTTTAATAAAATTGCTATTAAAATAATACAAAAATTAAGATTAAAAGTAATATCTTCCGTATTATCTCAACCCTTACAATTTTTTAATGAACAACCAATCGGAAAAATTGTTTCTACTATTACGAATGATACAGAAATAATTAAAGCACTATATGATACAGTATTAACAACTATATTTAAAAATAGTATCTTAATATGCATTGTACTATGCACAATGTTTTTTTTACAGTGGAAAATGGCAATTACTGCTATTACATTATTTCCATTAATACTGATCATAATATTAATTTATCAAATTTACAGTACACCAATATTACGAATGATGCGAATATATTTAGCACAAATAAATCATGAATTTAATGAAATAATTAATGGTATGTATATAATTCAACAATTTTCTCAAGAAAAACATTTCAAAAAAATAATTGAATATACTAGTAAAAAACATTACCAAACTAGAATGCAAGCACTAAAATTAGATAGTATATTATTAAGACCACTAATTAGCTTATTGTTTTCAATCGTACTATGTACATTAATAATATTATTTGTAATATCTCCAAGAAATATATTATCAATTGGAACATTATACGCCTTTATTACCTATTTGAACCGCTTAAATGAACCGTTAATCACTATTGCTACACAACAAACTATATTACAACAAGCAGTAGTTGCGGGAGAACGAATATTTAATATGATTGATAGAAATAAACAAATTTATGGTAGTGATATTATTCCACTAAAAACAGGAGAAATTATAATATCCAATGTAAGTTTTCAATATCAAAAAAAAACACCGATTATACTCCATAATATTAATTTACATATCAAACCAAAAACATTCACTTCTATTGTTGGAAAAACGGGGAGTGGAAAAAGTACATTAATAAATTTGTTAATGGGGTATTATCCCGTAACAAAAGGTATAATTCATATTGATAAACGACCATTGTCGACATTAAATTATAAAGTATTACGTAATGGAATATATATGGTACAACAAGAACCAACAATTTTTACAGGAACTATTAAAGTAAATATTACTTTAGGAAAAAAAGTTTGTGAAAAAAAAATATGGCATATTTTAAAAATAGTTAAATTATATTATTTTGTGCAATCTTTACCTGAAAAATTAAACTTTATATTAAAAGAAAAAGGTAATAATTTATCAGCAGGTCAATTACAATTATTATGCATAGCACGCGTTTTATTATTAAAACCTAAAATTTTAATATTAGATGAAGCCACAGCAAATATAGATTCTAAAATAGAGAAGGAAATTCAAAAAACATTAATTTCTATTAAAAAAAAATCAACATTAATTATTATTGCACATAGGCTATCAACAATTATTAAATCAGATAATATTATTGTTTTAAACAACGGAAAAATTATCGAAACTGGAAACCATAATACACTTCTTAAAAAAAAGGGTATATACTATAAAATATATAATATGTAGTAAAATATATTATAAATTTGTTAGCTCAATAATACCTATTTTCATTTAATTTAGCTGCTTCTTTCCAGACCTGACTAGTTTTTTAAATTACGATAGTATTAGAGCTAACAAATTTACTTAAACTAAAATTTTATTTAGTATAATATTCTTATAATACATAAAAAATATAAAAAATACAAATATTAATTTCTATATATGTATATATATATTATACTACATATTTCTTAAAATGTATTTAATAAAAAATATATAAACTAATGAACTACAAAATTTTAGCAAGAAAATGGAGACCAAAAAATTTTTCTGAGGTTATTGGTCAAGACTATATTATAAAAACAATAAAAAATAGTTTTATATTGAATAAAATTCATCAATCTTGGATTTTTTGTGGCACAAGAGGAATTGGTAAAACAACAATTGCTAGGTTACTAGCACAAGTTTTAAATTGTTCCGATAGAAAAGAAGAACGCGCATGTCATATTTGTTCAAATTGTCAAGATATTACAAATAATTGTTTTCCGGATATATCAGAAATAGATGCCGCTTCAAAAACTAAAGTAGAAGAAATTAAAGAAATATTAGAAACAGCGCAATACATGCCAATTAAGGGTAAATTTAAAATTTACATAATCGATGAAATACATATGTTATCTAAATATAGTTTTAACGCATTATTAAAAATTTTAGAAGAACCACCTAAACATGTAAAATTTATTTTACTTACTACAGAAATTAATAAATTACCAGATACAATTATATCACGATGTATTTTTTTTCATTTAAAGTTAATAAATTATCTAGATATTAAACAACACCTAAAAAAAATTTTGAAATTAGAAAAAATTGATTTTGAATCATCTGCTTTAAAAATTATTTCCGAATACTCAAACGGAAGTATAAGAGACGCATTAAATTTAACCGAACAAATAATATTATTTAGTAATCAAAATATTACAAAAAAACTTACCTTAAATATGTTAGGTATGTTAGATAAACACTATGCATTAAAAATTATTATTTCAGTTTTTAAAAAAAATGCTGTAAAAATTATAAATTTATTAAATTATCTTTACGATGAAAATATCAATTTAGAACAAGTATTAATTAAAATATTAAAAATATTTTATGATATTGCAATATTAAAAAAAATACCACAAAATAATGATAAAAATATATTTTCAAAATATAAAAATCAAATATTCAAAATATCTACACAAATTACTTATGAGGAATTACAAAATTATTACAAAATTATATTACATGGAAAAAAAATATTATATCTATTTCCTAGCATCAAAATGGGAATAGAAATAACACTATTAAACTTATTACATTCTGTAAAAAATAAATTGATTTTTTAAAATATTAAAATATAGTAAAATATTTATGTTATAAAAAAATATTATATTATTAATTAATATAAAAATTACAAGGATCAATTATTATGTTTAATAACAACAATGTTAGTGAATTCATGAAAAAAGCACAACAAATACAAGAAAAAATGCAAGAAATACAAAAATCCATTAATATTATAAAAGTTCAAGGTGAATCTGGAGCAGGATTAGTTAAAGTAATGATGAATGGTCAACATCATTGTATTAAAATTGAAATTGATGATAGTTTATTAAAATTATCTGAAAAAAATATACTTGAAGATTTAATAACAGCAGCATTTAACGATGCTAACCGAAAAATTAATGAAGAAAAAAAAAATAAAATGTCTAATATGAATCCTGGTATGCCTTTACCAAAAGATATCAATTTCATGATATAAAAAAAATAAATTATAGAATAATATAATAAATAATAACAAAAAATTTTTTAGGAAAATAAATATAATGATAAATACAAAAGAAAAACACCAATTTCAATCCGAAACAAAACAATTATTACATTTAATGATCAATTCACTGTATTCAAGTAAAGAAATATTTATAAGAGAATTAATATCTAACGGATCAGATGCAATTGATAAAATGAGATTCACAATTTTATCAAAAAATATAGATAATAAATTATCATGCAATATGTATATTAGAATTACATTAGATAGAAAAGAAAAAAAAATTATCATATCAGATAATGGTATTGGTATGACAAAAAATGAAGTTATTAAAAACTTAGGTATGATTGCAAATTCTGGGACAAAAAAATTTATAAATACTATAAAAAATCAAAACAATCAACACAATCAATTAATTGGTAATTTTGGTGTTGGCTTTTATTCTTCTTTTATGGTTGCTGAAAAAGTTGTTGTAAAAACCAAACATATGGATGCAAATCAAGATGATTATGGTATTATATGGGAATCGGACGGTAAAGGTGAATATATTATTGATAAAATTCAAAAAAAAGAACATGGAACAGATATTGAATTATATTTAAAAAGTACAGAGATACAATTTTTAGAAAATTGGAAAATACAAAATATTATTGAAAAATATTCAAATCATATCTCAATTCCAATTCAATTACAAGAATATGATAAAAAAAATAATACTGTACTATGGAAACAAATAAATCAAGGCCAAGCATTATGGACACGAAATAAATTACAAATTACTAAAGATGAATATAAAAAATTTTACTACAGTATTACTAAAGATACTGAAAAACCACTTATTTGGACTCATAATACAGTTGAAGGAACTTACGAATATACATGCTTATTATACATTCCAAGTAAATCAATATGGAATATACTAGATCAAGAAAAACAAAAAAATGGATTAAAATTATATGTAAAAAAAATTTTTATTATGGATGATGCGAATCAATTCTTACCTAATTATTTACGATTTATAAAAGGTATTTTAGATACAAATAATCTACCATTAAATATCTCTAGGGAAATTTTGCAAGAAAATAAAAGTACAAATATTTTAAGAATATCATTAACAAAAAGAATATTAAAACTAATAAAAAAATTATCTTTAGAAAATCCAAATAAATATAAAATATTTTTTAAAGAATTTGGACCAATTTTAAAAGAAGGAATTGCAGAAGATACAACAAATCAAGAAATAATTGCTAGCTTATTAAGATTTACGTCTATGAAATATAATTCTAAAGAACAAACATTATCGTTAACAGAATACATTACTAACATGCATGCTGAACAAAATAAAATATACTTTCTCATTGCAGAAAATTATGATGCAGCTAATACTAGCCCACATTTAGAAATATTTCGTAAAAATAAAATTGATGTTTTATTATTATCAGAACGTATTGATGATTGGATGATGCATTATTTAACTATATTTCAAAATAAAAAATTTCAATCTATTAGTAAATTTGATCCAGATTCTGAAAAATTATTTGGTAAAATTGATAATAACATTAATATTACTCCTGAAATACAAGATTTTTTAAATAAAATTCAAAATACACTACAAAAACATATCGCTTCCGTAAAATTAAGCCAAAGACTAGTAGATAGCCCAGCTGTATTAATTACAGATAAAAATGCTATTAGTCCACAAATGTCAAAACTATTTAAAGCTGCTGGACAAAATATACCATCAATAAAATATATTTTTGAAATTAATCCAAACCATTCTTTAATAAAAAAAATAATTAAAATAAAAAATACAGAAAAAATTAATATCTGGATTCAAACGTTATTTGATCAAGCATTATTATCTACACATGGTACATTAAAAAATCCAAATAACTTTATAAAAAATATTAATCAATTATTGACTGAAAAATAAAACTTATATATGAAAATTATAATTTTTGGACCGCCGGGATCAGGAAAAGGAACACAGTCTAATTTAATAATGAAAAAATATAATATTCCAATAATATCTACAGGCGATATCTTGCGTAATATTATGCTTAAAAAAAATCCATTAAGTACAGTTATTAAAAAAAATATAAAAAATGGAATGTTAATTGAAGATAATATAATAATTAATTTAATCATTACAGAAATAAAAAAAACATATATGTATGGTTTTATATTAGATGGTTTTCCAAGAAATATAACACAGTTACAAATCATGAATGAAAAAAATATTAAAATTGATTATATTATTGAGTTAATACTTAATAAAAAAATAATTTATGAACGTATTTTAGGAAGACGTATTCATGTTAAATCAGGAAGAATATATCATATTAAATATAACCCACCAAAAATTCCAGAACAAGATGATATTACTAATGAAAAATTAATTACTCGAATTGATGATAATATTAAAACTATTAAAAAAAGATTAATAGAATATCAAAATATGCATAATATTATGATAAATTACTATAAAAATCAAAAATATAATAACATGACAAAATATGCACAAATAAATACTGAACGATCAATAGAAAGTGTATTTTCTGAGATTAAAAAATTTATAAAATCATAAAAAATATATTTTTACAAATCAATTAATAATTATCAATAAAATACGCTCTATAGGATTCGAACCTATGACCTACGGCTTAGAAGGCCGTTGCTCTATCCAACTGAGCTAAGAGCGCAATATAAAATAATACAATTTATAAAATTTTTTATTAAATAAAATTATACTACATTAGTACATTAAAATCTATATTTAAATACAAAAATCAGGATAAAATATGATAAACAAAATTATGAATGGATCTATTCTTGCTAATGAAATAATTCAAAAAATAAAAAACCAAGTAAAATATGAAACGCGTTTTAGAAAAAGACCACCAGGATTAGCAGTTATTTGGATAGATAATAATGAATCATCTAAATTATATGTTCAAAAAAAAAGAATTGCTTGCAATAAAGTAGGTTTTTTTTCAGAAGAATGGAAATTAAAAAAAACAATTACAGAAATGGAAATAATTAATTTAATTGAAAAATTAAATTTAAATAATAATATTGACGGTATATTAGTACAATTACCATTACCAAAAAATATTAACACCAATAATATTATTGAAGCAATTTATCCTAAAAAAGATATTGATGGATTTCATCCTTATAACATTGGATGTTTATGTCAAAAAAAACCAAAACTGCGACCATGTACTTCTAGAGGTATTATTAAAATTTTAAATAAATATAACATTAATATGTATGGTATGAATGCAACAATAATAGGAGCTTCAAATATTGTTGGACGTCCTATGGGATTAGAACTACTATTATCAGGATGTACAACAACCATCACACATAGATTTACATCAAATCTAAATGAACATATTTCTAAATCAGATTTAATTATTGTAGCAGTTGGAAAACCAAATTTTATAGATGAAAAACATATTAAACCTGGAGCAGTAATTATTGATGTAGGTATTAATAAAATACCGTCTCAAAATATCATTGTAGGTGATGTAAATTTTGAAAAAGTATTACCAAAAGTTTCTTATATTACTCCAGTACCAGGAGGTGTTGGACCAATGACTGTTGCGACATTATTAAAAAACACATTAGAAGCTTATCAAGAAAAATATGAATATAGATACTTTAATGTAATATATAAAATATTATAATTTATCATTTTTTTTTAAAAAAACAGATGGATTTTGGTTTAATAACCCAATTGTATTTGACAAATGTTTTAATTGATATAATAATTGCATCGTTACACACATATTATTTTGTGTAATAGATATGTTTACTGCTTTTAATAAAGAAAATAATATAGATATTGCGCAAGGGGTATTAAAATCATCATGAATAGCATTGTAAAACTTTATACAGAAATCCTGATATTTTAAAGAAAATTCTGTTTTTAATACAGAATGATTATAATCTAATTTATCTAATGCAATGTACAATTTTCGTAAAGATATTTTTGATTGTATTAAATTATTGACATTATATAAAAGCGGTTTACGATAATGTGTTAATAAAAAAAAATATCGTATAACTTCAGCATCATATACTTTAAGTAAAGTATGTAAAAAAACAGTATTTTTTAATGATTTAGACATTTTATTTTTTTTAATTAATAATGAACCTACATGTATCCAATATTTTCCATACGATGGAACATCATATAACACAGTAGACTGTGCTCTCTCATTTTCATGATGTGGAAATAATAAATCCACACCTCCCCCATGAATATCAAGATGTTTTCCAAAATATTTATCATTTATTGTAGAACATTCTATATGCCATCCAGGACGACCCAAACCCCATGGAGAATTCCAATTTGGTGTATCTTGAACATCTAATTTTTTCCACAAAACAAAATCATGTGCAAAAAATTTATTTGAATAACATGTACTATTTTTCAATTGATCTAATTTTTGCCGAGATAGTATACCATAATTCTGATAACTTGAAATAGAAAAAAGAACATCACCATTTTTAGAAATATACGCATTTTTTTTTTCAAGTAGTTTTTGTATTATCAAAATAATATCTTGAATATGTAATGTTATTCTAGGTTCAATATCAGGTTTTAATAAACCTAAATTTAAAAAATCTCGCTTCATAGATTGAATCATTCTATTTGTTAAATCAACCACACTTTCATGATTCAGATTAGCTGCTTGTATAATCTTATCGTCAATATCAGTAATATTTCGTATGTATTGTACTTTATATTTAGAGTATTTCAAATACCTAACAATCATATCAAATACTGTAAATGTCCGAGCATGACCAATATGACAATAATCATATACAGTAATACCACATACATATATATTAACTGATTTTAAGAATATAGAAGAAAACACCTCTTTTTTTTTAGTTAGAGTATTAAAAATTTTTAACATCATGAACTCTTATATAAAATGTTTATATTACGTATAATATAAATATAATGAAAAATATATATATTGTAAAAATATTACATAAAAATGTAATTTCACCACAGAACGGTAGTAATATATTTGCACTGTGGCGAGTATGTTATATTAATAATAAAAAATTTAATTAATAAATACAACAATTATAAACTAACAACATTAGCCGCAGATGGTCCTTTTGCACCTTCAGTAATCTCAAATTCAACACTTTGACCTTCTGACAAAGTCTTAAATCCGTTACTTTGTATAGCTGAAAAGTGCACAAAAACATCCTTACTACCATCTTCTGGAGTAATAAAACCAAAACCTTTTGATTCATTAAACCACTTCACATTACCTTTAATCTTAGACATCAAAATTACCTTACTTATAACCAACAAATAAAAACTTTAACAGTACTTTAAAATGGATATTAACACAATATAATTATATAAAGGTTTCTACATTCACCACTAAAAAAAAGTATTCAAAAATTACCACACCATTACAATGATAAAAAAACATTTATAGTTTCAAACAATGATCCAAACTATTAATATTAATTATTAATAAATGTAAAAATAAATAAATTAGATAAATATGTAATAAATAAAAACTATAAATTATGTTTTAATGTTTGATTTTAATATTTTTACTAGAGGAATTTTATTACGAGGAGTTTAAGAACGGAGTTATAGGATGGAATATAATTGTATTTTAATAAATACAAACTTATAAAATAATCATAAATTTTAAAATAAAATTTTATAATTAAAAACATACCCTGGTAATTTCCTACTCTTGCACGAGGAGAGCCTCGTACTACCATCGGCGTTATAATATTTCACTTCTGAGTTCGGTATGGATTCAGGTGGTACCATTATGCTATTTTTACCAGGGTATAAAAAAATAAAATCATATTTTAAAATTTTTTAAAATATAAAATTAATAAAAAACAACTACAGTATTGTAAGATCAAGCCTCTCGGGTCATTAGTACTGGTTAGCTCAACATATCACTATGCTTACACACCCAGCCTATCAACGTTGTAGTCTTCAACGTCCCTTCAGTAGACTTTCGTCTCAGGGAAGACTAATCTTGGGGCAAGTTTCGTGCTTAGATGCTTTCAGCGCTTATCTTTTCCGCATGTAGCTACCGGGCAATGCCATTGGCATGACAACCCGAACACCAGTGATGCGTCCACTTCGGTCCTCTCGTACTAGAAGTAGACCCCCTCAATCTTCCTACGCCCACGGCAGATAGGGACCGAACTGTCTCACGACGTTCTAAACCCAGCTCGCGTACCACTTTAAATGGCGAACAGCCATACCCTTGGGACCTGCTTCAGCCCCAGGATGTGATGAGCCGACATCGAGGTGCCAAACACCGCCGTCGATATGAACTCTTGGGCGGTATTAGCCTGTTATCCCCGGAGTACCTTTTATTTGTTGAGCGATGGCCCTTCCATACAGAACCACCGGATCACTAAGACCTGCTTTCGCACCTGCTCGCGTTATCACGCTCGCAGTTAAACTGGCTTATGCCTTTACACTAACCTCACGATTTCCGACCGTGATTAGCCAATCTTTGTGCTCCTCCGTTACTCTTTGGGAGGAGACCGCCCCAGTCAAACTACCCACCAGACACTGTCTCTATACCGGATTACGGTATTAGGTTAGAAGACTAAATTTTAAAGGGTGGTATTTCAAGGTTGACTCTAATAAACCTAGCGATTTATCTTCTCTGTCTCCCACCTATCCTACACATTAAAAATCAATATTCCATGTCAAGCTATAGTAAAGGTTCACGGGGTCTTTCCGTCTTGCCGCGGGTACACTGCATCTTCACAGCAATTTCAATTTCACTGAGTCCCAGGTGGAGACAGTCTGGCCATCATTACGCCATTCGTGCAGGTCGGAACTTACCCGACAAGGAATTTCGCTACCTTAGGACCGTTATAGTTACGGCCGCCGTTTACCGGGGCTTCGATTAAGAGCTTCAAGTTTTAACTTTAACCCCCTCAATTAACCTTCCGGCACCGGGCAGGCGTCACACCGTATACGTCCACTTTCGTGTTTGCACAGTGCTGTGTTTTTAATAAACAGTTGCAGCCAGCTGGTATCTTCGACTAATCTCGGCTAAAAAAGCAAGTTTTTTCACCTAACATTAGTGTGCCTTCTCCCGAAGTTACGGCACCATTTTGCCTAGTTCCTTCACCTGGGTTCTCTCAAGCGCCTTGGTATACTCTACCTAACCACCTGTGTCGGTTTTGGGTACGATTTAATTTCACCTGTAGCTTAGAGGATTTTCTTGGAAGTGTGGTATTAATTACTTCATTACCGTAGTAACTCGTCATAACGCCTCAACTTAAAAATAACCGGATTTGCCTAGTTATTATATCTACACGCTTAAACCAGGATATCCGTTACCTGGATAATCTAACCTACTCCGTTTCCCCTTCGCAGTAAAATTAAGCACAGGAATATTAACCTGTTTCCCATCGATTACGCCCTTCGGCCTCACCTTAGGGGTCGGCTTACCCTGCCCCGATTAACGTTGGACAGGAAACCTTGGTTTTTCGGCGAGCAGGTTTTTCACCTGCTTTATCGTTACTCATGTCAGCATTCGCACTTCTGATACCTCCAAAACACTTTACAATGTTTCTTCACAGGCTTACAGAACGCTCCTCTACCCAATAAAAAAATAATTTTTTACTGCCACAGCTTCGGTATATAGTTTTAGCCCCGTTAAATCTTCCGCGCAGGCTGACTTGACCAGTGAGCTATTACGCTTTCTTTAAATGATGGCTGCTTCTAAGCCAACATCCTGGTTGTCTATGACTTCCCACATCGTTTCCCACTTAACTATAATTTTGGGACCTTAGCTGGTGGTCTGGGTTGTTTCCCTTTCCACAACGAACGTTAGCACCCGCTGTGTGTCTCCCGTGATAACATTCTTCGGTATTCGGAGTTTGCATCGGATTGGTAAGCCGGTATGGCCCCCTAACCGAAACAGTGCTCTACCCCCGAAGATGAATTCACGAGGCGCTACCTAAATAGCTTTCGAGGAGAACCAGCTATCTCCCGGTTTGATTGGCCTTTCACCCCTAGCCATAGGTCATCCGCTGATTTTTCAACATCAGTCGGTTCGGTCCTCCAGTCGGTTTTACCCGACCTTCAACCTGCCCGTGGCTAGATCACCGGGTTTCGGGTCTGTATCTTGCAACTTAACGCCCATTTAAGACTCGGTTTCCCTACGGCTCCCTTATACAGTTAACCTTGCTACAAAATACAAGTCGCTGACCCATTATACAAAAGGTACGCAGTCACCTGATACATTAGGCTTCTACTGCTTGTACGTATATGGTTTCAGGATCTATTTCACTCCCCTAACCGGGGTTCTTTTCACCTTTCCCTTACGGTACTAGTTCACTATCGGTCAATCAGGAGTATTTAGCCTTGGAGGATGGTCCCCCCATATTCAAACAAGATTTCTCGTGTCCCGTTCTACTTTTTGAGTCCACTAATTTAATTTTTTTAATATACTGGGCTATCACCATGTTTCGCTATTTTTTCCAAAATATTCTAATAAAAATTAAACAGATTATAACTCTGGGCTGTTCCCTTTTCGCTCGCCGCTACTAGGAGAATCTCAATTGATTTCTTTTCCTCAAGATACTTAGATGTTTCAGTTCTCTTGGTTTGCTTTATTAACCTATTTATTCAGTTAACAATGACATTAAAAATGTCGGGTTTCCCCATTCGGAAATTACCGGCTATAACGCTTCTTATCAGCTTACCGATACTTTTCGCAGATTAGTACGTCCTTCATCGCTTCTGATTGCCAAGGCATCCACCATATACGCTTACTCGCTTGATCTGACAATCTATAGTTGTTTTATATTAATTTTATATTTTTAAAGAGCGCTTTAAATTTTATATCTTATATTATATAAAATATAAAATTTAAAATTCAATAAATACATAATAACATAAAATGTTATTTTTGCATACATATTTTTTATTTTAAATTTGTCCCCTAGGGGATTTGAACCCCTGTTGCCGCCGTGAAAGGGCGATGTCCTAGACCTCTAGACGAAGGGGACTAAATAATCTAAAATAATAAAATATAAAAAAATAAATCTAGAAATTATTTACATAAGTATAAGATATTATTATTACAAAACATCAGAAAATAATCAATATTTTTTTATATGATATCACTCACTATTCACAAAAATATTTTTTATTTTTATTTAAAAGATTAATTACAGATTGCACATTTGGAAAAATTCCGTTCCATAAATAAAAAGAATATGCCGCTTGACTAACTAACATACCAATTCCATCTGCATAATAGATACCACCATGATCTTGATACCATTGTAAAAATGGTGTTAACTTATCATCATAAAATAAATCATAAAATACTGTACGTTCAGGATAAAAAATAGTATTGTCAAGAAAAAAACTACATTCTTGGTGTATACCAGCAGATGTAGCATTAATCACTACATGATAATTTAAAACCTTTAGATCATCAATTCTAATTGCTTTAATAAAACCAAATTTTTTAAAATATGAAGCTACATGCAAAGCGCGACTGAATGTTCGATTTACAATATCAATAGAACAATTTAAAGATAACAAATTTGGTATAATACCTCTTGCTGCCCCACCAGCACCAATTAACAAAATCTTTTGATTCATATGAATAAAATTTAGTCTATTCAAATCATATAAACAACCAATACCATCTGTATTATCTCCCAAAATTATGTTATTTTTTAATTTTTTTAAAACATTAACAGAATGAGTCATTTGAGCTCTTCTCGTTACAATATGTGATAACTTATATGCTTCTTCTTTAAATGGTACTGTAACATTAGCACCTTGCCCATATGTTTTAAAAAATTCTAATACGACATTTGAAAACATATTATTTTCAACTTGTTTAATATTATAATCAAACATCAAACCCGTATTATGTGAAAAATATTTATATATAATAGGTGACTTAGAATGATGTACAGGATTACCAAATAACAAATAATTATATTTTTTTTGAATAGGCATTACGAACATATTCTCCAGTTAAAATATTAAAAATTTTTGAAGGATATAAAAAATTACCAATGTTACCATCTAATATTGGAATATCAGATCCAAAATATTTTAATACATCTTTTACAGTACGTGATTCTGGCATACCAGTAAAATTTGCACTAGTTGATATAATTGGCTTACCATAATATAAACATAATCTTTTTACAACAGGATGTTTTGTAACGCGTACAGCAACTAAATTAGAAAAACCAGTAATCCAATTTGAAATATTGGATCGAGCAGGTACTAAAAAAGTAATAAAACCAGAATATAAAGAAAATATTTTTTGTTTTTGAAAATCAGATAATCTACATTCATTAATATATGGTATTAATTGATTATAAGATGCAGCGACTAAAATTAAACCTTTTCTTTTACTCCTATTTTTTAATTTTAATAAATTTATTATAGCATCATCACTATCAGGATTACAACCCAAAGCAAACACTGCTTCTGTAGGATACGCAATAATATAATTTTTATTTAAAAAATCTATACACTTTAAAAGTGATGTATATATATGACATGTTTTTAACATACATTTATTTCAATTAATTATGTTGATAATAGAACAAATATTATATAGTATCATAGAATAATAACTATCATTACATATATTATATATTTTACAAACTCTTATAATATTAAATTATACTCATTTATATATAACATTAATATGGCAATACTAAAAATATTAAAATATCCAGATAAAAAATTACGATTAATAGCAAATCCAGTAAGATCAGTAAATAAAAAAATTCAGAATATAATAAATGACATGTTTGAAACTATGTATAATAAACAAGGTATAGGTTTAGCTGCAACACAAGTTGATATTAAATTAAATATTATCGTTATTGATCTAATGATAAAAAAATACCAACCAATAGTTCTTATTAATCCAAAAATAATAAAAAAAATAGGTATCATACAAACCAAAGAAAGTTGTTTATCAATCCCTGGAATCAGTAAAAAAATTACTAGAGCAAAAGAAATTAAAATAAGTGCATTAAATTATTACGGTAAAAAAATATATATCTCAGCACATGAACTTCTTGCAATATGTATACAACACGAAATGGATCATTTAATTGGAAAATTATTGATTGATTATTTATAATATCATAAATTAAAACAGTAACACAATATAATATGAACGATAAAAAAAAAAAAATAAAAATCATTTTTGCAGGTACTCCACATTTTGCAGCATGCCACTTAGAAACATTAATAACATCAAAACATATAATATTAGGTATTTTAACACAACCAGACCGTCCTAATAAAAGAGGTAATATTACAACATACACACCAGTTAAAACATTAGCAAAAAAATATAAAATTCCAGTTTTTCAACCCATTCAAATTCAAAATACAACCGACTGTACAGAAATATTAAATATGAAAGCAGACATTATGATTGTTGTAGCATATGGAGTAATATTACCAAAATTTTTATTAAATGCATTTCCTATGGGATGCATTAATGTACATGCTTCTTTATTACCCCATTGGAGAGGTGCTGCACCAATCCAATGGGCAATATTAAAAGGCGAAAAAAAAACAGGAATTACAATTATCCAAATGGAAGAAAAATTAGATGCTGGAAAAATATTATATACAGTACCATGTAACATTCTTAATAAAGATACAACAAACAGCTTACTTCATAAACTCAGTAGAATTGGATCACAAGCAATACTAATAGTTCTAAAAAAAATAAATAATAAAAGTATTATTCCTATAATACAAGATGAAAATAAAGTAACTTATGCAACTAAATTATCAAAATTAATGGGAAAAATTAATTTTTTTACATCTGCAAAAGTGATAGAACGTATGATTCGAGCATTTCATCCATGGCCAGGAACTTATATTGAAATCAAAAATATAAAAATAAAAATTTATCAAGCAGAAATTATAAAATCAAATTTAATATATCAAATTGGTCAAATTATTAAAATAAATAAATATGGTATACAAATACAAACAAAGAAAAATATTTTAAACATTCAAAAAATACAAATACCAGGAAAAAAAATTCATTCAGTATGTAAATTTATACAAACAAAAAATAAATTATTTCAAGTTAATCAAATATTAACTACTGAAAGTATCAAGTAAATATAAACGGCAATAATATGCCGTTATATAAAACTAAAATATACAAAAATTTATTTTTTATATAAAATATCACGATCAACAAATTTCATATAAGCAATGTTTGCTTTATCTCCAGATCGAAAACCGTATTTCAAAATTTGCGTATATCCACCTGGGCGATTTAAAAAAAAAGGTCCTAATTCATTAAATAATTTTAATACACTAATATCATCTCTAATTTTTGAAAAAACTAATCTTCTATTAGCAACAGAGTCAATTTTAGAAACAGTAATTAATGGTTCAATAATGGTACGTAATTCTTTTGCTTTAGGCAAAGTAGTCTTTATAAGTTCATATTTTAATAACGAACATGCCATATTAGCAAACATAGCTTTATAATGACTAGAAGTACGATTTAAAGAACGACCACATTTTCTATGTCTCATTGGCTATCCCCATATGCATAAAAATAAAAAACACACATATTATTATATTCACCTTACGTTTTTGGAGGCCAATTTTTAATACGCATGCCTAACGATAATCCTTTTGAAGACAATATCTCTTTAATTTCAGTTAAAGATTTTTTACCAAGATTTGGTGCTTTCAATAATTCTGATTCAGTCTTTTGTACTAAATCACCTATGTGATTTACCATTTCTGTTTTTAAACAATTTGCAGATCGTACAGTCAATTCTAAATCATCAACCGACTTAAGTAAAATAGGATCAAAATCTGGTTTTTTTTCTTTAACTTCAACAACCGGTTGTTTTGTTAAATAATTTAAGTCAACAAAGGTTGATAATTGTTCAGATAAAATAGTAGCAGAACGACGCACTGCTTCTTCAGGATCAATAGTTCCATTTGTTTCTATTTCTATAATTAACTTATCTAAATCTGTACGCTGTTTAACCCTTGCCGGTTCTACAAAATATGCAATGCGTTCAATAGGACTATAACAAGTATCTAAAGATATACAACCAACATGTTTATTAATATCATGTGATGCAATTCTCGATGCAGCAGAAACATAACCAATACCTTTATTTACTTTCATAATCATATCAATTGATGCTGTTGGATCAGTTATATTACAAATTACATGTTGTGGATTCATGATAACAACACTACTATCATGTATAATATCAGACGCTTGAACAAACCCAATACCAGATTTTTGAATTTGTAAGACTGCTTGATCTTTACCATTAATTTTAATAGCTAACTCTTTAATATGCAATAATATCGTTAATATATCTTCTTGAATACCAGTTTTAGCACTATATTCATGTAAAATACCTTTAATTTGTACTTCAGTGACAGCATATCCTGGTATTGATGAGAGCAATATTCTACGCAACGCATTACCAATAGTATGACCAAAACCTCGTTCTAAAGGTTCAATGGTAACTTTAAAATAAGTTGCTCGAATTTGTTCAATATCCACTATACTTGGTTTTAATAAACCTGTCGACAAATTTTGCATTTATTCTCCCTCCCCCAATCATTTGTTTTTAATTTATTTTGAATAAAGTTCAATAATTAGGTGTTCATTAATATCCGATGCTAAATCAGAACGGTCAGGCACTCTAATAAATCTGCCTTCTAATTTATCTTTATTAATAACTAACCAAACTGGTTTTTCTCGTTGTTCTGATAATTCTAAAGAGAATTTTATCCTTTTTTGCATATTACATTTATCTCGAACTGTAATACAATCATCTGGGAATAATTGATAAGAAGCAATATTAACAACTTTATTATTTACCATAATTCCTTTATGATTAATTATTTGTCGAGATTCTGCACGTGTTGAACCAAAACCCAAGCGATATACTACATTATCTAATCTACTCTCTAAAAATATTAATAAATTTTCACCAGTATTACCTTTTAATTTCGTTGCGCGTTTATAATAATTATGAAATTGACGTTCTAATACACCATATAAACGACGTACTTTTTGTTTTTCTCGTAACTGTAACCCGTATTCAGATAATCTAGATCTTCTTGTACCTTGCTGACCAGGTAATTGATTAATTTTACATTTAGAATCAATACTACGATAACTAGATTTTAAAAATAAGTCTGTATTTTCTCTACGACTTAACTTTAATTTTGGTTTTAAATATTTTGCCATATCTAAGTCTCTCAAAATTTTAAATTATACACGTCTCTTTTTAGGAGGACGACAACCGTTATGCGGAATTGGAGTAACATCGGTAATATTTGTAATCTTAAATCCAGCAGTATTTAACGCTCGAATTGTCGATTCTCTTCCTGGACCCGGTCCCTTCACCATAACATCTAAATTCTTTATACCATACTCTTTAATAGATTCAATACATCGTTCTACAGCAACCTGTGCTGCAAAAGGTGTTGATTTACGTGATCCTCGAAAACCTGATCCACCAGAAGTCGCCCAACCTAAAGCATTACCTTGACGATCAGTAATTGTCACTATTGTATTATTAAAAGATGCATGAATATATGCAATACCATCTAAAATTTTTTTTTTAATTTTTTTCTTTGTCCGAATTGTAGATTTTACCATATTGAAATGCTCTTTAAAATTATTTTTTTATTGGTTTACGAGGACCTTTTCTAGTACGAGCATTAGTTTTTGTCCTTTGCCCTCTTACAGGTAATCCTCTACGATGTCGAAAACCGCGATAACATCCAAGGTCTATTAATCGTTTAATATGAATAGTACGTGTTCTACGCAAATCTCCTTCTACAATTAACGTAGAAATTGTATGACGTAATAAATCGATTTGTTTTTCAGTCAAATCTTTAGTTTTAATCGTTTCAGATATATTACAATTCATACAAATACTTTTAGCACGTGATTTACCTATACCATATATTGCACGTAATGCAATCATGATATGTTTATAATTAGGAATATTAATTCCTGCAATACGAGCCATTATATTCCTCTACAGTAACATTAATAAATAGTATTATTATCATAAATAAAAAAATACTATAAAAATAAATTAAAAAATTATCCTTGACGTTGTTTATGTTTTGGATAATGTGTACATACAACACGCAATACATTTTGTCTTTTTACAATTTTACAATTACGACATAATTTTTTAATCGATGCACGAACTTTCATATTTACACCATATATTTAAATTACAATAATTTAAAATAATTAAAAATATTATAGTTAACGATTCATCCTTAAAGGTGATTTCTTTAAAAAAATATTATATTTATTTGAAATCATAAATGTTTGAAATTGTGCAATAAAATCAATAACCACAACAACAATAATTAATAATGAATTTCCTCCAATAAAAAAAGGAATATGCATAGTAATTTTAAAAAACTCAGGTATCAAAACAACAAAAATAATATATAGTGCATTTAAAAAAATTAATCGATTAATAATATTATTAATATATCTTGTTGTCTGTATTCCTGGTCGAATACCTGGGATAAAAACACCAGATTTTTTTAAATTTTCAGAAATCTCTCTAGGATTACATACTAAATTATCATAAAAAAAACAAAACAAAAAAATTAATATAGAATACAATAGAATATAACACACTGTACCTGGCTTAATATAATACTCAAGAACTGAAAAAAATAAAAATCCAACATGTACCTTAAAATATGATATAACCACAGATAACAAAATAATTACACTAGAAGCAAAAATAGCTGGTATTACACCCGACATATTAATTTTTAAAGGTAAATGCGTGTGTTGCATAACATACATTTTATGTAAATTACGTTGTTTAGAATGATACAAAACAATTTTTCGATAACTACTTTCAATAAAAACAATACAAAAAATCAATACAAACAAAAGTAAAAATATAAAACATAAATAAAGCAGTGACATATGTATTAATTTCATATTTCGAATCATACTAGAAATGCTTAAAGGCATTTTAGCAACAATACCAATAAACATAATCATTGAAATACCATTACCAATTCCACATTCAGTAATCAATTCACCCAACCACATTAATAAAATTGTTCCAGTACATAAACTTAATATAGTGGTAAAATAAAAATATAAATCAGGGTGTTCAATCATTTGAGCAACACTAGATATATTCGGTAAAGTTAATGCAATTCCTATCGATTGAAATATTGCAATTAATAACGTAATATATCGTATATACTGATTGATTTTTTTTTTTCCTACTTCACCCGATTTTTTAATATTAGATAGTTTTTTTATAGTTAATGTTAGTAACTGCATGATAATAGAAGCAGAAATATACGGCATAATACCTAAAGAAAAAATTGATGCATAACTTAAAGCACCTCCGGAGAACATATTAAACAAATCAATTACTGTACCATTTTGTAATTTTAAAAAATTTGATAAAACAGTATGATTAATACCAGGAATAGGTATAAAAAAACCAACTCTGAAAATGATTATTGAAAATATTAAAAAAATAATTCTTTGTTTTAATTCTACTAAAGTATTATTCACATTATTTAATTTTGATTGTATAATAGTAGCCATATTATCAAACGGTTTCCTTAACTGTCCCACCTAACGTTTCAATAGCTACACGTGCACCTTTTGTAACTTTAATACCATGAACTACAACTTTTTTTTCTAAAATTCCTGTATTAATAATCTTTACATATCGAATATTTTTTCTAATAATATTTAAATCTTTTAATGTAATTAAATTAATACATGCACTAGATATTTTATTAATATCGGATAATCTAATTTCTTGAATAATGTATTTTTTACGTGAAACAAAACCAAATTTTGGAATACGCCGATATAATGGCATTTGCCCACCTTCAAAACCTCTCCTAATACTAACACCTGTTCTTGATTTTTGACCTTTATGTCCCCTACCACATGTTTTACCAAATCCGGTTCCAATACCCCGACCAACACGTTTATTTTTTTTTTTTGAACCGTATATTGATTTTAAATTATTTAAATACAATGTTTTATCCTTTTTTAATATCAATCATATAAGACACCTGATTAATCATACCACGAATAGATGGTGTGTCTAATCGAATTACTGTATGTCCAATATGTCGCAAACCTAATCCTATAATTGTTGCCTTATGTTTAGGTAAACGACCAATACTACTTTTAGTTTGTGTAATGAAAATTTTTTTTATCATATCTATTATCCTAATATTTCAAAAATAGTTTTATTTCTTTTAGCAGCAATCATTTCAGGAGATTTCATATTTTTTAAACCATTCATTGTTGCCCGAACAACATTAATTGGATTAGTTGAACCATAGGTTTTTGCTAAAACATTATGTATACCAACAACTTCTAAAATTGCGCGCATTGCACCTCCTGCAATAATACCTGTTCCTTTTGATGCTGGTTTCATAAAAACTTTAGAACTAGTATGTGAACCATTTACAGGATGTTGTAAAGTACCGTTTTTAATATTAATATAAATCATATTACGACGCGCATGTTCCATAGCTTTTTGTATAGCAGCAGGTACTTCTCGAGCTTTTCCATATCCAATACCTACTTTACCTTTATTATTACCAACAACCGTTAAAGCAGTAAATGAAAAAATTCTACCTCCTTTAACAGTTTTAGATACGCGATTAACTGTAATTAATTTTTCTTTTAAATCAACATGATTTTTTTTTCCGTAATTCACCATTTCACGATATCCTTTAAAATTTTAATCCTGATTTTCGTGCAGATTCTGCCAACATTTGTACACGACCATGATATTTAAATCCTGAACGATCGAATACTACAGATTGAATACCTTTTTTTAATGCACGATTTGCAATAATTACCCCAATAAAACTAGCAGATTTCTTATTTCCAGTATATGAATCCAGTTGTCTTTGAATCCCTTTTTCTAATGTTGATGCAGACGTTACAATAGTCGAAGTTTTGGTATCAAAAATCTGAGCATACATATGACGAGAAGTACGATGTATGATCAATCGTATTACATTTAAAGATTTAAGGTGATAACGTGTTTTTAAACTCCGCCGTACCCTCGAAGAGATATTTTTTTTTAAAACAATCATTATTTTTTCTTAGCCTCTTTAATACGTATTTTTTCATCAAAATAACGAATACCTTTTCCTTTATATACTTCTGGTTTACGTTTAGAACGTAAATTCGCTGCTACTTGACCAAGTAATTGTTTATTCATACTTGTTAAAACAATTTCAGTTGTAGAAATATTTTCCGCTATAATATCAGAGGGCAAACAATATTTAATTGTATGAGAATACCCTAAAGACATATTTAGTACATTATTTTTTTCAATATTAATACGGTATCCTACACCCACCAATTGTAATTTCTTTGAAAAACCAGTTGTTACACCAATAATCATAGAATTTACTAACGATCTTGTAGTACCTGCATGCATCCAACCATCCTTGGTATTTAATTTGGATTGAAAAAATATTTTATTATTATTGTATTTAATTATAACAGATTGATGAATATTATGTGACATAGATTTATTCTTATTACTAATAACAATATTATTCTTACGTAAAATCACGTTGATATTTTCAGGAACTACAATTGGATTTTTTGCAATACGAGACATATAAAAACCTCCATACTTAAGATACTATACAAATAATTTCTCCACCTATACCCATTTTATCAGCTTTTTTATTACTGATAATACCCTTCGAAGTAGAAATAATGGCAATACCTAAACCATCCATAATTACTGGTAAACTATTTTTATTTTTGTAAATACGTAAACTAGGTTTACTAACTCGTTTTATTTCTTCAATTACAGGATTACCATTAAAATATTTTAAAAAAATATTTAATACTGTTTTTTTTTCTTTTTTTTGTACTGTATAATAATCAATGTAACCTTCTTGTTTCAAAACATTAATAATAGCAATTTTAAAATTAGACGCAGGTATACAAACTTCTACCTTATTTGCTTTTTGACCATTACGGATACTAGTTAACATATCTGATATTGGATCTTGCATATTCATATTACAACTCTCTTTTTTAATATATATGTATTATATTTACCAACTAGATTTTCTTAACCCTGGAATTTCACCACGCATTGCAGCTTCTCGAACCTTAATTCTACTTAAACCAAATTTTCTCAAAAATCCATGAGGACGACCTGTTTGAAAACATCGATTACGTTGTCTAGATAAACTAGAATCGCGAGGTAAAGTTTGTAATTTTAATACTGCTTCCCATCTTGTTTCTTTTGATAATGACATATTTATAATAATTTTCTTTAATTTTTGACGCTTAACAAAAAATTTTTTTCCTAATTTGACACGCTTTAATTCACGTGCTTTCATTGATTCTTTAGCCATATTAATCCTTAAAAATTAAATCTGAAAAGGAAAATAAAACGAAGAAAGTAATGCAAAACCTTCAGCATCAGATAATGCAGTTGTTGTAATAGAAATATCTAATCCACGCACTTTGTCAATAGTATCATAATTAATTTCAGGAAATATAATTTGTTCAGATATACCCATATTATAATTCCCTCTTCCATCAAAAGATTTTTTAGAAAAACCGCGAAAATCACGAATTCTTGGTATAACTATTGTAATTAAACGATTTAAAAAATCCCATTTACGTATACCGCGTAACGTAACCTTACAACCTATTGGATAACCCTGACGTATCTTAAAACCAGCAATAGATTTTCTTGATTTTGTGATAATTGGTTTTTGACCTGTAATTAATGTTAAATCTTTTACTGCTTGCTCTAAAATTTTTTTATCATTATTTGCTTTTCCAACACCCATATTTAAAGTAATCTTTTCTATATTTGGTACTTGCATAATAGATGCATATTGAAATTCTTTCATCAATTTTTTAATAATTTCTGTTTTATACAACTTATATAATACAATCATTATAAAATCCTACTAATTATTTAATAATTTGATTATTAGATTTTAAAAATCGAACTTTTTTTCCAGAAATATATTTAAATCCAATACGATCGGCCTTTTTAGTATCAGTATTAAAAATAGCTACATTTGAAATATGTATTAAAGCCTCTTTTTTTATAATACTAGAATTAATATTTTGTGCAGGTACTCCCTTTTGATGTTTTTTAATTATATTAATACCTTTTACAATAACTTTAGATTTACTCGTTAAAATAAATTGTACTATTCCAGTTTTCCCTTTATCTTTACCAGATAAAATAATAACATGATCTAAACGATGAATTTTTAAAGCCATATTCTCCTCACATGTTTAAAATAACTAAAACACCTCTGGTGCTAAAGAAATAATTTTCATAAATTTTTCTGTTCTTAACTCACGTGTTATTGGACCAAAAATACGAGTACCAATCGGTTGATTAACGTTATTTAAAATCACGCAAGCATTGTGGTCAAAACGAATCAACGACCCATCCGAACGACGAATTCCTTTTTTTGTACGAACAACAACTGCATTAAATACTTCACCTTTTTTTACTTTACCTCTTGGTACTGCTTCTTTAATTGAAACTTTTATTAAATCACCAATTTTTGCATACCGCTTTTTTGAACCCCCTAAAACTCTAATGCACATTGCAGATTTTGCTCCAGAATTATCTGCAATACATAATATTGTTTGCTCTTGTATCATAATGTTTTATATTCCAAAATAAATTCATTCTCAATATAAATTAATTACATAGTATATACATAATATATTATTTAAAGTATCAGGAAGACATGTCAGTATTCATGTCTTCGAAAAAAAATTACTAAATAATAAACTTTTTAATAATTCTAATTAATTTCCATGACTTTGTTTTAGAAATCGGACGACATTCCGATACTTCTACAATATCTCCATTAACACATGTATTACACTCATCATGAATATGTAATTTAGTTTTTTTTTTAATAAATTTCTTATATATTGGATGTTTAATTAAACGTTCAACTAATATTACAGCAGATTTATTCATTTTATTACTTATAACTGTTCCTTGTAATGTATGTAATTTAACAGTCATGTATTATTCCTGTTTTTGATAGTAATTATTGTTTTAATACGTGCAATCTTTTTGCGAACTATTCGCAACATGTGATTTTTTTTAAATTTTCCAGAAGCAAGTTGTATCTTTAAACTAAATTTTTCACGTAATAAATTTAACAATTCAGCACGTAAATCAATAATTTTTTTTTGATGTAATACAGATAATTTCATTATATCACCATTTACTTACAAAAGTTGTTTTAACAGATAATTTTGATGTTGCTAACTTAAATGCTAATCTAGATTCATCCTCAGACAATCCAGAAATTTCATATAATACTTTACCAGGTTGTACCAATGCTACCCAATATTCAACATTACCTTTACCTTTACCCATCCTAACTTCTAGTGGTTTTTGTGTAATTGGTTTATCTGGAAAAACTCTTATCCATAGTTTACCCTGTCGTTTCATAGATTTTGTAATTGCTCGTCTTGCCGACTCAATTTGACGTGATGTTAATCTACCAAGTGTAATTGCTTTTAAACCAAAAGTTCCAAAGCTAATATTAGAATTTAAAATCATTCCTCTATTTCGACCTTTATGCATTTTACGAAATTTTGTACGCTTAGGTTGTAACATGATTATAATAACCTCCGTACTCTAGGTAATATTCGATACTGCCTTTTTTCATGTAAAAAACTTTTATTTTCATTTTTTAAAAATTGCATACCATCCAAAATTTCTCCTTTAAACACCCAAACTTTCACTCCAATTATACCATAAGTAGTATGTGCTTCAGATAAACTATACTCAATATTTGCACGTAAAGTATGTAATGGTACACGACCTTCACGATACCATTCTCGACGTGCAATTTCGGTTCCTCCTAATCTTCCACTAACTTCTACCTTAATACCTTTAGCACCTTGACGCATAGCATTTTGTACTGCACGTTTCATTGCTCTTCTAAACATAATTCTTCTTTCAAGCTGCATAGTAATATTATCTGCAATTAATTTAGCATCTAACTCAGGTTTTTTAACTTCGGAAATATTAATTTGTGTGGGAAAACCAGTCATACCTGCTACAATTAACCTTAATTTTTCAACATCTTCACCTTTTTTACCAATAACAATACCAGGACGAGATGTATAAATAGTTACACGCACACTTTTAGCAGGTCTTTCAATTACAATACGTGAAACAGATGCTTTTTTTAGTTTTGTATTTAAGAAAGCTCGTATTTTGAAATCACTATATAAATATTCGCAAAACTCTTTTTTTTGCGCAAACCAAGTAGAATTCCAAGTTTTTATTATACCTAATCGCATACCATGAGGATGTACTTTTTGACCCATAACTATTTTTCTCCTTAATGTTATTCATCAGATAAAATAACAGTAATATGACTAGTTCGTTTTAAAATTCTATCTGAACGACCTTTTGCTCGTGGCATCATCCTCTTCATCGTAGGACCAGAATCAACAAAAATACTTTTTATAAACAAATTATCTATACCTATACCATAATTATGCTCTGCATTTGCAATTGCTGACTTCAATAACTTGATTACAAAAAACGCTGTTTTTTTTTTATGAAAATATAATGTATTAAGTACTTGACATACTTTCTTACCTCTAATAGTATCTACTACTAATCTAACTTTTTGAGCTGATGACTTTACCTTACGATATTTTGCTATGATTTCCATAAATTCATCTTATGCCTATTTTTTTTTAATTTTTTTATCAGATATATGTCCTCGATAAGTTCTAGTTAGTACAAATTCTCCTAACTTATGTCCTACCATTTCTTCAGTAATAAAAATTGGTATATGTTGTCTACCATTATGGATTGAAATTGTTAATCCAACCATATTTGGAAAAATTGTTGAACGTCTGGACCATGTTTTTAATGGTTTTTTATTTCCATCTGCTACATATTTTTCAACTTTTTTGAATAAACTAATATCAATAAAAGGACCTTTTTTAATAGATCGCGGCATATAATACCCTTATATTACTTATTATAATTACGATTTCGTAAAATAAATTTTTCAGTTCGTTTATTTTTACGTGTTTTTTTTCCTTTCGTTTGTTGACCCCATGGTGTAACCGGATGTTTACCAAAATTTCTACCTTCTCCACCTCCATGGGGGTGATCAATAGGATTCATTGCTGTACCCCGTACAGTTGGTCTAATTCCTCTCCAGCGCGAAGATCCTGCCTTACCTAACATTTGTAACATATGTTCAGAATTACCCACTTCACCGACTGTTGCACGGCATCTGCCATCAATTCTCCGTATTTCTCCTGAACGTAACCTAATACTAACATAACTACCTTCATAAGCAATAATTTGTGCAGAACTTCCGGCAGTACGAGCAATTTGTCCACCTTTACCAATTTTTATTTCAATATTATGAATCAATGTTCCAGTTGGTATATTCTTTATAGGTAAACTATTACCAATTTGTATTGGAACTTTTTCACCAGAAATAATCTTCGATCCGACTAACAAACCTTTTGGAGCTAAAATATAGTTTCTTGTACCATCTTCATATAAAATTAAAAATATATTAGATGATCGATTAGGATCATATTCCAAACGTTCTATTTTAGCATAAATATTATCTTTAGTACGCTTAAAATCAATTATACGATACATTCTTTTGTGTCTACCACCAATATGCCGCATAGTAATACGACCAAGATTATTTCTACCTCCGCTTTTACTGTTATGTTGTATAAGCGGTTGAAATGGACGACCATGATATAAATTTTGTTGTACTACTTTAACAACATGACGCCTTCCTGGAGAAGTCGGGTTACATTTAACAATTACCATAATAAAATTTTACCTTTAAATAACATTATTAATAAAATCCAAATTTTGACCTGGTTTTAATTGAACATATGCTTTTTTCCAATGGTTACGCCGGATATTGTACTTACCTCGTTTTTTTACTTTCCCTTTTATTAATACTGTATTAACGCGCTCAATTTCAACTGAAAATATTTTTTTTACAGCCTGTTTAATATCATTTTTATTAGATTTTACTGCAACCTTTAATATTATTGTATTATTTTTTTTTAAAACAAGAGTTGATTTTTCAGAAATATGTGGTGTATACAACACATCGAATAATTTATAGTCAGATATCATATGAGTATTGTCTCAATTTTTTTAATTGCAGCAATAGTTATAATAATATTTTTAAAATTAATTAAACTAACTGGATCAATTGACTTTACTTCGTGCACACATACTTTATATAAATTACGTGATGCTAATAATAAATTATCATCTACTTTATTTACAATAATATATGCTTCATGTAACGATATACTCTTTAATTTATCAAATAAAAGTTTTGTTTTTGGTTGCGATATAGAAAAATTTTTAAAAATAAATAAACGATTTTGTTGAATTAATTTCGAAAAAATACTTCTTAATGCTCCACGATACATTTTTTTATTAATTTTTTGTGTATATGATTTAGGTTTTGCTGCAAAAGTAACCCCACCAGTCCTCCAAATCGGACTTCGAATAGAACCTACACGAGCACGACCTGTACCTTTTTGACGCCAGGGTTTTTTCCCAGAACCAGACACTTCTGATCTGTTCTTTTGAGCACGACTACCTTGTCTAGCACTAGCAAGATAAGCAGTAACTACTTGATGTACTAGTGCTGTATTAAATTTTTTTTTAAAAATAATATCTGAAACAGAAATACAAGATTGTTCTTCTTGAACAATTAATTGCATATTCACTCCTTATAATTTTATTGCTGGCTTAACAATAATATTTCCACCTACCGCACCAGGAATAGAACCCTTGACAAACATTAAATTCATCTTAAAATCAATTTGTATTACTTTTAAATTTTGAATTGTTACACGTTTATTACCTAATTGACCAGACATTTTTTTACCTTTAAATACTCTACCTGGAGTTTGATTCTGACCAATAGACCCCGGAGCTCTATGTGATAACGAATTACCATGAGTAGCATCTTGCATACTAAAATTCCAACGTTTTACTGTTCCTGAAAATCCTTTTCCTTTAGTAACTCCAGAAACATCAACTTTATTAATAGAATTAAATAAAGTAATATCAATAATTTGACCTAATTTAAAAACCTCACTTTCATGAATTCTAAATTCCCATAAACCAATCCCTGCTAACACTCCAGATTTATTAAAATGACCAACTTCTGGTTTAAGTAATTTTTTTTTTTTCTTAATTCCTGTTGTTAATTGAATTGCATTATAGTGGTCATTAACCTTATTTTTAATTTGTGTAACATAATGCTTTTTAATTTCAATTACTGTAATTGGGGTTGATACACCATCTTGATGAAAAATACGAGTCATACCAATTTTTTTACCAATAAGTCCAATCATAAAATTTTACCAAAAATAATTATATTTTATTTAATCTAAACTGATTTGTACATCTACTCCAGCAGCCAAATCAAGTCGCATTAATGCATCAACAGTTTTTTCAGTCGGTTGAACAATATCAATTAATCGTTTATGAGTACGAATTTCATATTGATCACGTGCATCCTTATCAACATGAGGTGATATCAACACCGTAAATCGTTCTTTTTTTGTTGGTAACGGAATAGGTCCTTTAACTTTTGCACCTGTTCTTTTAGCAGTTGCAACAATCTCAAACGTTGATTGATCAATTAAATGATGATCAAATGCTTTTAATCTAATACGAATTCTTTGGTTCTGCATAAAATAAGGATTCCAATAATATAAATATTAAAAATATCGCATAAAAAAAGCGCAGTTATATAAAAAATTATAAAATAAAATTCTTATGTAAATTTAATCTATATACTAATTTTAAAATCCTAAAAAACATATTAAATTAAATATTTGTATACTATAATAATATTTATAGTTTTATAAATAAAATCAAGAAAAGAGAATGTACTATCTCCCCTTCTTGATAATCATTTAAATCATTATTTATACTACAACCGATAAAATAAATATTTAAATTAATTCATTACTTTAATTACTACACCAGCACCAACAGTTCGTCCACCTTCACGAATCGCAAAACGTAAACCATCAGCCATAGCAATAGGATGTATTAATGTAACAACCATTTTAATATTATCTCCCGGCATAACCATTTCTACTCCGTCAGGTAATTCAATAAATCCTGTAACATCAGTTGTTCTAAAATAAAATTGAGGTCGATAACCTTTAAAAAACGGTGTATGACGTCCACCTTCTTCTTTTGATAAAATATAAACTTCAGATTCAAACTTTGTATGTGGAGTAATACTACCAGGTTTAGCTAAAACCTGTCCTCGCTCTATTTCATCACGCTTTGTGCCTCGTAATAATATACCGACATTTTCTCCAGCACGTCCTTCATCTAATAACTTCCGAAACATTTCAACACCAGTACAAATTGTTTTTGTAGTGGGTTTAATACCAACAATTTCAATTTCTTCACCTACTTTAATAATACCTTTTTCTACTCTCCCAGTAACTACTGTACCTCTACCAGAAATAGAAAATACATCTTCAATTGGCAATAAAAATGCCTGATCAATATCTCTCTTTGGATTTGGAATATAATTATCTAATGCATTTGACAAATCAAGTATTTTTGATTCCCAATTACTATCTCCCTCTAATGCTTTAAGAGCAGATCCACGAATAATTGGGGTATCATCTCCTGGAAAATCATATTGTGTTAATAAATCACGCACTTCCATCTCTACTAATTCTAATAATTCTTCATCATCAACCATATCACATTTATTTAAAAATACCACTATGTGAGGCACACCAACCTGCCGAGCTAATAAAATATGCTCTCTTGTTTGCGGCATAGGACCATCAGTAGCTGCAACAACTAAAATAGCGCCATCCATTTGAGCAGCTCCAGTAATCATATTTTTAATATAATCAGCGTGTCCTGGGCAATCAACATGTGCATAATGTCTAATTTTAGTATCGTATTCAACATGTGATGTATTAATTGTAATGCCTCTTGCTTTTTCTTCCGGCGCATTATCAATTTGATCAAAAGCACGAGCCGAACCACCATAATGTTTAGACAGAACAGTTGTAATCGCAGAAGTTAATGTAGTTTTACCGTGATCTACATGACCTATTGTTCCAACATTAACATGTGTTTTTAATCTTTGAAATTTTTCTTTAGACACGGTTTTTCCTTTTATTCATAATTTTTATAAGTATTAAAAGAAGTTACATGTTATGTATTATTTATCTCGTGATTCCACGATATTTAATGCAATAGTTTTTGGTGTCTCTAAATAATTTAGAAATTCCATAGAATAAGAAGCTCTTCCTTGAGTTTGAGAACGTAAATCTGTTGCATACCCAAACATTTCAGATAAAGGTACTTTTGCAAATATTAATTTTCCTAATGACAAATCTTGCATACCTTCAATAATCCCTCTTCTACGATTTAAATCACCTATAACATCGCCCATATAATCTTCCGGTGTTTCAACTTCAACCTTCATAATAGGTTCTAATAAAATAGGTTTTGCTTTCTTAAAAGCATCTTTAAAAGCCATAGATGCTGCAAACTTAAAAGCAAGTTCAGATGAATCAACATCATGATATGATCCAAAATGTAATCTTACTCCAATATCAACAACTGGATAACCTGCAAGCGGACCAGATTTTAATTGTTCCTGAATACCTTTATCAATTGCAGAAATATATTCATTCGGAATAACACCACCTTTAATATCATTAATAAATCGGTAACCATGTTCATCAATATTTAAAGGAAATAAATCAATTACAACATGTCCATACTGACCTCTACCTCCTGTTTGCTTAATATATTTACCTTCAATATTTTTCACAATATTACAAATTGTTTCACGATACGCTACTTGAGGTTGACCAATATTAGCACCAACATTAAATTCTCTTTTCATACGATCAATAATAATTTCTAAATGTAATTCACCCATACCAGAAATGATTGTTTGATTTGATTCATGATCTGTACGTACTCGAAATGAAGGATCCTCTTTTGCTAAACGGTTTAATGCTAAACCCATACGTTCTTGATCTGTTTTCGTTTTTGGTTCTATTGCAATTGAAATAACTGGCTCAGGAAATTCCATTTTTTCTAAAATAATAGGATGATTTAAATCACATAAAGTATCTCCGGTTGTAACATTTTTTAAACCAATAGCCGCAGCAATATCACCAGCACATACTTCTTTAATTTCTTCTCTTTTATTAGCATGCATTTGAACAATTCTTCCAAATCGTTCTTTTTGCATTTTACCAGAATTTAATATTGTATCACCAGAAGATACAACACCTGAGTAAACTCTAAAAAACGTTAAATTCCCAACAAATGGATCATTAGCAATTTTAAAAGCTAAAGCAGAAAAAAATTCTTTATCATCTGTAATACGTGTAGATACTTTTGATAATTTTGTATCTATTACACCTTCAACTGAAGAAATATCAATAGGAGATGGTAGATATTCAATAATAGCATCTAAAAGAGACTGTATACCTTTATTTTTAAATGCAGAGCCACATGTTACTAATACAATTTCATTTTTTAATACTCTAGAACGTAATGCTAATTTTATTTCTTCTTCTGATATAAAATCATTATTTAAATATTGTTCCATAATCTGTTCATTAGATTCTACTGCTGCCTCAACCAAAATTTGATTCCATTTCTTTGTTTCTAATATCATATTATCAGGAATATTTTTATAAGAGAATGTAATACCTTGATCATCTTCATTCCAATAAATTGCTCTCATTTTTAAAATATCCACTATCCCAACAAAATTTTCTTCTGTACCAATCGGTAATTGTAAAGGAATTGGAATAATTTTCAAGCGTTTTTTCATTTGTTGTAGTACTTGAAAAAAATTTGCTCCAATACGATCCATTTTATTTACAAAAGCAATACGAGGAACATGATATTTATCTGCTTGTCTCCAAACAGTTTCTGATTGTGGTTGTACACCACCTACAGCACAATACACCATAACTGCTCCATCTAAAACACGCATAGAACGCTCGACTTCAATAGTAAAATCGACATGACCTGGAGTATCAATAATATTAATTCTGTGAGATTGAAACTGATTATTCATACCAGACCAAAAAGTCGTAGTTGCAGCTGAAGTAATTGTAATACCACGTTCTTGCTCTTGCTCCATCCAATCCATTGTAGCCGTACCATCATGTACTTCACCAATTTTATGATTAATACCTGTATAAAACAAAATACGTTCTGTTGTAGTTGTTTTACCAGCGTCAATATGTGCACTAATTCCAATATTTCGATAATATGTAATAGGAGTTTTACGAATCATTAAATTCCTCTCTAAAAAAAATAAATATTATGTATCAAGATATATTATAAAATAATTTTGTAATTATATTTAGACTAACATTTTTAAATATATTTAAAATACCTTAAAATCAAAATTACCATCGATAATGTGCAAATGCTTTATTTGCCTCAGCTATACGATGTACCTCATCTCGTTTTTTAATTGCTGCACCTTTTTTATCTAAAATTTCTACAAACTCTTGAAATAATCTCAAAAACATTGAATGATCCTTACGACGACGTGCTGCACTAACAATCCATTTCATAGCTAATGTATTTCTTCGTACTGGACGTACTTCTACTGGTACCTGATATGTTGATCCACCAACACGACGTGACTTCACTTCAACAGTTGGACGCACGTTGTTCAAAATTAATTCAAATACATCTAACTCATTCTTATTGATTTGACGAGATATTTTCTCTAATGCAGAATATACAATAAATTCTGCAATAGATTTTTTACCATTCATCATCAATATATTAATAAATTTTGCTAAAATTTCTGATGCAAACTTTGGATCAGGTAAAATTTTCCTTTGATCAATAATTCGACGACGTGACATAATAAAGCTCCTTTTGTTATATATGTTATATATTATAATAAAATTATTTTTTTACTCTTTTTACACCATATTTCGATCTACTTTTTTTTCGATTTTTAACTCCTGCACAATCCAAAGCACCTCGAACAACATGATATCGTACACCAGGTAAATCTTTCACACGTCCACCACGAATCAAAATCACTGAATGTTCTTGTAAATTATGTCCTTCACCCCCAATATATGCAGTTACCTCAAATCCATTAGTTAACTTTACTCGACATACCTTTCTAAGAGCTGAATTAGGTTTTTTAGGGGTCGTAGTATAAACTCTCGTACAAACACCACGTTTTTGTGGACAACCTTCCAATGCAGGAACGTTGTTTTTAGCTATTCTTTTAACACGTGGCATTCGCACTAATTGATTTATAGTAGTCATACAATCCTTTTTTTTCAACATCATGAATAATAATTGTATATTCAAAACAATATAATATATACAAACAATATACAACTATAAAATATTTTATTTTCTACCAATTCATACATTTTGCATGTTGTTCTGTTAAATTTACAAACTTAGCATAATTAATTAATGTAAAATGACTAGAAATATAATGTGAAACTCCTCTAGCTAATACATCCTCTTCTAATACAAATAAATTTTTTGACTGTTTAATCAATTTATCTAAGAAAAAATTATCACTTAAAGAAATCAAAACACCATCTTGTAATGTAATAAGACTATCTTGAGCAGATAACATGTTTAACATAGAATAAATATCTATTTTAAAAGGCGAATTTGATAATATATGTAACATAAATTTTTTTTATAATTTGTTAAAAGTTTAGAATAAAATCAAATTTTTGTATTTTTTTTCTGATTTTTTTAAAACTACAAATATTTATATTTAGTATAAAATGAGAATGTTCATAAAAACCACGTTGCAACAAAGAATCATAACACAAATAAAAATTATTAATATTATTGGTAATTAAAATTTTAAAAGTAAGATAATAAGATTGTGATAATATATAATGTGGTTTTTGGTAATTTAATATTTGAAATATCCCATCTCCAACAAAAAATATACCTATATTTTCCACATAACATGACATCGATAATGCTAAATTTAAACCTTCTTGACCTAAATTTGTACCATACGGTGCATGTGAAAATATAATCGCTATTTTTTTCATATAAAGTTAAAATTGTAATAAACGATCTGAATGTAGTATTGAATAAGCCAATTTACCTAATCCGACTAACTGAAACCCAAAATAATTATTTTCCTTTACAACATCTACTTGTTGTTCAAAATCTGTAAATCGCATACCTCTAGTTTGTGCCGCAGTACAACAAATATATAAATTAATTGAAAATTCTTTACTAAGATTATACCAACAATCTACTAAATTAATTCCATTTACTACGTTTTTAACAATTTTTATCCCATTAAAAACTCCATCGCTATAAAAAAAAATACTCTTGATAGAATTATTAGTTGTTTGCATAATACTTTGGGAAAATAAAAACGCACTTTTTGCATTTTGTGAATCAAATAACGAACGTGTAACAAGTATAGTATATAATAACATGATATCCAAATAATACAAAGTCAAATTATACAATTATTACAATTTATCTTAACATATAATAAAAAAAAATAAAATACTTATAAATAATTTTAAAAAATTACTGTCATGATATTATTTATACCAATCATGTAAAATTATATAATATCAATACATAACATATAATATTAAAAATATTAACATAAAATACAGAAAATATGAACAATAAAGATAAAATTGGATTAACTATTATTAGTTTTTTAGCATATTATTTAACAGGAGCAATGATTGTTGTAACAGGAGTAATAATAAGAAGTATTTCAGAATATTTTAAATTATCTATTGCAGATATGAGTAGTATTTTTACTTTTCTAAATGCTGGTATATTAGTTTCTATTTTTCTAAACTCTTGGATAACAAAACTTATTTCCTTAAAAAAACAAATTATTTGTGGATTAGGATTAATAATAATATCAATTATAGGATTTATCAAAGTACATAATATACTGATTTTTTGTATTAATATATTTCTACTTGGTATGGTTGGTGGTATTACCATGTCAATAGGAACATTTTTAATTACAAACATTTATTTTGGGAAAGAACGAACGTCAAAACTATTAATTACAGACTCGTTTTTTAGCATGTCCGGTATTATTTTCCCAATTATTTCAGCATTTTTATTAAAAAATAATATATTATGGTATTGGATTTATTTTATTATTGGTATAATATATGCTATCATTTTTATAATTACTTTAAACGTAAAATTTCCAATATACCAACTAGAATCTTATATAACTGATACATCATCAAAAAAAAATTATCGAATCAGTATATTCATGTTATGTTGTTCTGCTTTATGTTATATTCTCGGACAATTAATTTTTATTTCTTGGATTCCGGAATATGCAAGACAAAACATTGGTATGAATATCCAATCAGCTAGTCATTTAGTTAGCAATTTTTGGTTATCTTATATGGTAGGTATGTGGTGTTTTAGTTATATTATAAAATTCATCGATTTACAAATCGCATTAACTATATTAAGTGGTATATCTACATTACTTATGTATTATTTTATTCATAACCATAATATACATTTATTTAATATCATTATGATTGCATTAGGTTTTTTTTCAAGTGCAATTTATACAATAATTATTACTTTAACATCTTTACAAACAAAAACACCATCACAAAAGTTAATAAATTTAATATTAATTTGTGGTACTGTAGGAACATTATTAACATTTATTATTACTGGACCTATTGTATTTAAAATTGGTATACGTGGAGCATTAATCATAGCAAATATACTATATAGTACAGTATTTATATTATCTGTACTGTTAGGGTTTACAAGCAAACATAAAATAAATTTTTAAAAACAATAAACTAAATTTATAAACCAAGAACATTATAAATCTTTTTCATAGTTTTTTTAGCTTGTTTTTTTGCTACACATGCACCAAAATCTAAAATATCACGTAAATAATTTTTTTTATTTTTAAAATAATAAAATTGTTCTTGTAATTGTAATAATTTTTCTGATATAGATTGTGCAACTAATAATTTAAAATGTTTATATGTTGTATTCATTAACATATTTTCTAATACTGCAATACTTATACCTGTTAAACTAGAATAAATATTTAACAGGTTTGAAATACCTGGTTTATTTTTAATATCATAAAAAATTTTATTATCTGAATCAGTTACTGATCTAGTGATCTTTTTTAAAATAGATTCATGATTATCTAATAAAAATATTACATTATTTATATTATTATCCGATTTAGACATTTTATTGTTTGGATTTAACAAAGCCATAATTTTAGCGCCATTTATATTCGGTATATACACTTCAGGTACTGTCACAATATGACCATATAAAAAATTTAATCTTTTAGCAATATCACGTACTAATTCCACATGTTGCATTTGATCCTTACCAACCAATACCTTATGACTTTGGTATAATAAAATGTCTGCAGCCATTAAAATTGGATAATTAAATAAACCAATATTAATATTACTAGAATTCACTTTTGATTTTTTTTTAAACTGTGTCATACGCATTAATTCTCCAAAATGTGTATGACAATTTAATATCCAATTTAATTGACAATGTTCTTGAACCTCTGATTGCAAAAATATTATACTTTTTTTTGGATTCACCCCAACAGCTAAATAAAGAGCTAATGTATCAAAAATATTTTTACGAAACAATTTTTTGTTTTGATTAACTGTTATAGCATGTAAATCTGCAATACTATAAATACAATGGTAAATATCCTGCATATGCATCCAATGCGATATTGTACCAATATAATTTCCTAAAGTAAGTTGACCAGACGGTTGTATAGCACTAAAAATAATTGATTTTGATAACGACATATAGATTCCTATATTTAAAAAATATTACAATATTATTTTTTATGTAAAGCATTTAATTTCTTTTTAATCATATCAATAGTATATTTATAATTATTAGATTGAAAAATACATGAACCTATAACAAATATATCAGCTCCTGCACAAGCAACATTAGCAATATTATTTACATTAATACCACCATCAACCTCTAATAATATTTTTGCATTCACTTCATTAATTTTTTTTCTTACATAATCAATTTTTCTTAAAACAGGTAAAATAAATTTTTGTCCAGAAAATCCAGGCATGACACTCATTAATAAAATAATATCTAAATGATCCATAAAATCAGATAAAATATTCAAAGACGTATTTGGATTAATTGCTAAACCAGCTTTACAACCGCATTGTTTAATTAAAGATAATGTACCTATAATATTTTTACTAGATTCTGGATGAAAAGTAATAAAATCAGCCCCTGCTTTTGCAAATAATGGAATTAAATTATCTACACAGTTAACCATTAAATGTACATCAATAGGTGCTTGAATACCATATTTGCGTAAAGATTTTAAAACCATAGGACCGAAAGTTAAATTAGGAACATAATGATTATCCATAACATCAAAGTGAATTATATCACCACCGGCACGAAGAACATCTGCTACATCTTGACCTAATTTCGAACAATCTGCTGATAAAATTGAAGGAGCAATAAAAAAATTTTTCATTTTCATCTCATATATTTGCAATCATAGAAAGTGGTTATATCAAACATGATTTTATTACATTAATAATAATATCTTGCTGTACATTTTGTAAAACTTGTAATTTACCAATTGCAGTAGGTACAATTAATTGTATAATACCAGAATAACTTTTTTTATCACGTATCATGTATTTTAAATAAGATTCAGGATGCATATCTTTTGGAGCATGAATAGGTAAATCAGCATGTTTAATTAAATTAATCATACGTTTTGCATCATTAGTATTAATTATACCTAATATTTCTGATGTTCGAATTGCCATAACCATACCTACAGATACAGCTTCACCATGTAACCAATGTGAATATTTAAAATGTGCTTCAATGGCATGACCAAATGTATGACCTAAATTTAATAAAAGACGACAATTTTTTTCACGCTCATCTATACTCACGATATTATTTTTTAATTCACAACATTTATAAATACAATATAAAACACTATCTAAATCTAATGATAATATTTTTTTTACATTTTTTTCTAACCATCTAAAAAAAATATAATCAAAGGAAATAGCATATTTAATCACCTCTGAAACACCCGATACTAATTGTTTATATGGTAATGTTGATAAAAAATCAATATCAGTAATTACAGATTCAGGTTGCCAAAAAGTACCAATCATATTTTTACCAAGGATATGATTTACTCCCGTCTTCCCACCTATTGCAGCATCAACTTGTGATAATAATGTTGTAGGAATTTGTACAAATCGTATTCCTCTCTGATAAATAGATGCAGCAAAACCCCCCATATCACCTATAACACCACCTCCCAAAGCAATTAATATCGAATTACGATCATGTAATTTTTTTAATAAATCTGTTAATAATAAATTAATTGAATTTAATGTTTTATAATTTTCACCATCAGATACAATAAATTCATCAACAATAATTTCATGTTCTGAAAAATATTTCAATATTTTTTTTTTCCATAATATTGATATTGTATTGTTTGTTAATAATAAACATCTATCTCCTCTTTTAAAAGGACTGAAAATATGTGTTTGATTAAATATATTATACCCAATATTAATTGGATAAGTATGACTTTTAGTTTTTACAAATAATGTTTTTATCATAATAATATGCTCAAATTCAAATAAAAATATAATTTAAATTGTTTTTAAAGTATTTACGATATAATTTACAATTGATTTTGTATGTTGATTATTAGTATTAATGGTAATATCAGACATTGCTTCATATAAAGGATTTCTAACAATAGCTAATCTTCTCAAAACCATTTCTGATGATTCAGTAGTATTTAATAATGGTCTATGTTTGTCCCGATTAGTACGTAATAATTGCTTTTCAATTGCTACTTTTAAATAAATAATTACACCACGAGCAGATAAAATATTTCTGATTCTTTTTGAAAGAATCGAACCCCCTCCAGTTGCTAATACAATTTTATTCATTTTTGTCAATTCGCTAATTACCTTTTCTTCACGTACTCTAAAACCAGATTCACCTTCTATATCAAATACCCAACTAATATCTACTCCAGTTCGTTTTTCAATTTCATGATCTGAATCATAAAATGACATACCTAGTTGTTTTGATAATTGAAAACCAATCGTACTTTTTCCAGCACCCATTGGCCCTATCAAAAAGATATTTCTTTTTTCAATCATATTTTTAATATTAATTGTTTTTTTATTTTATAATATCTAGTAGGTATCAAACTCTATTAGAAGAAAGAAAAATGTTTCGATAATTAAATATAATCATAATACTATAAATCTTTAAAATAATACAATAAATTTATACACATAACATACTATCGTGAAATATGATTTTTAAATACATAATATTCATACAATAAAATTACTTGATTATATTTATATCATATATGATAATATTATATATCGGTGAGATGTCCGAGAGGATTAAGGAGCATGCCTGGAAAGCGTGTATACATTTATAAAATGTATCAAGGGTTCGAATCCCTTTCTCACCAAAAATATCCATAATTTTTTACATACATCACGTTGTATAAAAAATCATAATATTAATGTATTTAAAGCAAGTTCAATAGTATTATTAAAAGTAAATTCTCGTTCTTTTGGTGTTAAATTTTTATTTAAGATAATATGATCTGATACGGAACATAATGACAATGCTTGTACATTATATTCAGCAGCAATACTATAAATACCTGCCGTTTCCATATCTATACCTAATATTTTATATCTATTTAATACATTATAAAATGATTTATTATGTGTATAAAAAATATCCGTAGTAAAAAAATTTCCAATATGTATTGTAAGGTTCATATCATCAGCACAAGTTTTTGCTTGTAATAATAAATTAAAATCTGCAATTGCTGAAAAATCATAATTTTCAAATTTAATTCGATTAAAATTGGAATCAGTACATGCACCCATTGCAACAACAATATCTTTTAAATGAATTGTGTTTTGTGTTGTACCACATGTCCCTACTCTAATAATTTTTTTAACATTATAAAATTTAATCAATTCTTCAACATAAATACTAGCAGATGGTATTCCCATTCCATGACTCATAATCGAAACTAAAATATTTTTATAATATCCCGTATAACCTAACATATTACGAACATTTGTTATTTGAAATGCATTTTTTAAAAAATTTTCTGAAATATATCTGACACGACGAGGATCACCAGACATAATAACACGATTAGAAAAATCACTTTTTTTAGCATTAATGTGAGGCGTAATCATAATATTTATTACCTTAAAAAATATAAATTTTATCAAATATATTTAAAAATACTATTATCATTATTGTATCAATTTTATAATATACTAACTCCATACTCCATAGAAGATAATAAAAAATATTTTGCTATCGTTTGTGCAATATCAGAAAAAGTTTTACGATGACCTAAATAACTATTTTGCATAAATTTGTTATATAATAAAATTGGAACAAATTCTCTAGTATGATCCGTTCCTGGCCAAGTAGGATCACATCCATGATCTGCTGTAATAATTAATATATCTTCATCATGTAAAGCATGTAAAATGTTTGGCAATTGCCTATCAAAAAACTCTAAACCAGATGCATAACCAGAAACATCTCGTCTATGTCCCCAAATAGAATCAAAATCTACAAAATTCACAAAAACAATAGTATTATGTAAAGCATATTGTATTTGTTCAATAGTTTTATTAATTAGTGCAGTTAATCCAACTGCACGAATAGATTGTGTTATACCAACATTAGCAAAAATATCTGAAATTTTACCTAATGCAATAACATGACCATCTTTTTCTTGTATCAATTTTTGTAATATAGTTTTCTGATGAGGTGGTTTAGAAAAATCTTTCCTATTACCTGTACGAATAAAGTTTAATTTATGTTCTCCAAGAAATGGACGAGCAATAACTCTCGTAATATTGAAATTATATTTATCTAAAATAACTCTAATACCATGACATAATTCATATAAATTATTTAATCCAAAATATTTTTCGTGACAGGCAACTTGAAAAACAGAATCAGAAGATGTATAAAAAATTGGTTTTTTAGTCTGGATATGCAGTTCACCAAAATCGTTTAATATTTCCGTTCCTGAAGCTTGACAATTACCTAGGGTGCCAGACAATTTAAACTTTAAAATTATTTTATTTAATATATCAATAGGAAAACTATTTTTTTTATTTTTAAAATAATCCCAATGAAACAACACTGGTACTCCTGCTATTTCCCAATGCCCAGACGAAGTATCTTTTGCTGTAGAAATTTCACTTGCAAAACCATAATTACTGATAATATTAATGGGTTGTACAATACCAAGCGGAAAATGTCCTGTAATTTTATAATAAATTTTCCCTAAACCTAAAGACATTAAATTTGGAATATTTAAATTACCCAAACGATTATGATTTGCTTTTCCAAAATAACAATGTTCAGTAATGTGACCAAATGTATCTGCACCAACATCATTAAACTTATTAGCATCACAACTATGTCCTACACCAAAAGAATCTAATACTAAAATAAACACTCGTTTCATATAACAACCTAGTAATATTTTTTTAATAATAAAAATATTTATATGAACATCCTGTATAATCAATCTAATCATAAAAAATTTTATAAAAAAGAATGTGCACCACGATTATGTACTGTAAGATCTTGTACACCATTTAAATCGGTAAAATTACTTAAAATTTTTTTTTCAATACTATTTTTTAAAGTAACATTTGACATCGTACAACCATTACAACCGCCTAAAAACCGTATCATCACATATTTTTGGTCTGAAATATCAACTAAAATAATTTTACCACCATGCATACTTAACATAGGATTAATTTGATAATCAATAAAATGTTGTACTTGATTAAATAACGATTTTTTTTTTACATCACTATATACATTATTATTATTTGAAATAATTCGTTTTATAGCATTTGGAGCTAATAACATTAATTTTTGATTCGTATCATCACCAACTAAATCAATTTTAGAATCGTATAAATAAGGAGAAATTATTTTATTAATATAAATACTAAAACCGGTATATTTCAATTCAATATCTTTATTTAATACTTTTTGATATGTATCATAAGAAATTTTACATTCAGCATATTCAGTACCTGGATATTTAATTGAAATTCTTAAATAATTTTTTTTTTTTTGTTTTGATAATAAATACTTCAAATATTTTTGTGCTTTTTTAGTAATATTTATCATAAAATTATTATAATATTAATTAAAAAATACATGATATTAATATATTATCATAAATATATGATTACATAATATCTAAAAATATTTAATATAAAATAGAAATAATCTATACATATGTTTGATATAAATGTTTAAAAATATATGATATAATATCTGATGAATTTTTATTATCATAATTAAAACGGTAATTCTTCATCAAATTCCACATGTGACATATCTTCTTCTAAAAGTTTATTTTTTAAATTAACATCAACCTGATCATTAGTATTTAATGATGTCGAATGTGTAATATCATTATTATTTTTATCATTATTATCAACAGAATTTGCACGTCGATTACCTAACATTTGCATTCTACCGTTCATATTCACTATAATCTCTGTTGTATAACGATCAACTCCAGACTTATCAATCCATTTACGAGTTTGTAAAGATCCTTCTATGTATATCTGTGAACCTTTATATAAAAACTTATTTGCAATTTCTGCTAATTTACCAAATAACACAATTTTATGCCATTCAGTTTTTTCTTTAATTGAATTTGTATGTTTATCTTTCCAACTATCTGATGTTGCTAAAGTAATATTCGTTACTGCATTTCCATTAGACATGTAACGTATTTCAGGATTTTTTCCTAAATTACCAATTAAAATTACTTTATTAATACCTCTAGCCATTTTTCATTCCTTATAATAAAAACATTATCAATAAATATACAATATTAAAAAAAATAATATATATAATTTAAATTATCCTATTTATATAATTTAAAAATATAATGTAATTTTCAAAATAGCAAAAAAATTAACCAATAAACTAATATCAAAATTAAAAATTGTAAATTAAATACTAAATAAATGAAAAAATCTAATTTTTTTAAACAAAATGAAATTAATAAACATCCACCTTATTCCCTGGAAGCAGAACAATCTATATTAGGTGGACTCATGTTAGATAATACAAAATGGGATATTGTTGCAAATTATATTATTGCAGATGACTTTTTTAATACAGCACATAAAATCATTTTTCATGAAATGCAAAAATTAACTGACCAAAATTCTCCAATAGATTTAATTACTTTATCTGAATCACTAGAAAAAAAAAAAAAATTAATACAAGTAGGAAAATTCTCTTATTTATCTGAAATGATTAAAAATACTCCAAGTGCTGAAAATATTATTGCATATATTAATATAATAAAAGAATATGCAATATTACGTGAAATTATTACTATAGGAAATAAAATTGCTTATTTAGGGTATAATACAAATGGAAAAACTAGTTCAGAAATTTTAGACTATGTGGAATATAATGTATTAAATATAACTCAAAAACGATTAAATCAAGATAAAAATCCTAAAAATATACGCTTCATGCTCGATAAAACAATTAATGCAATAGAAAAATTACTGAATTCACCTAATAATAACATTACAGGATTAGATACAGGATATATAGACTTAAATAAAATGACATTAGGATTACAACCGTCAGATCTTATTATTATTGCAGCACGTCCTTCTATGGGTAAAACTACTTTATCAATGAATATTTGTGAAAATATTGCAATGCAGTATAACAAACCAATATTAATATTCAGTTTAGAAATGCCAGGCGAACAAATAATGATACGAATGTTATCATCTTTATCACGTGTATATCAACATAATATTCGTACTGGATTACTTACTGATGAAGATTGGTCTCGTATATCTAGCACTATTAATATTCTTTTAAAGAAAAACAACATATATATAGATGATTCATCCCAATTAACACCTAATGAAATACGCTCAAAAGCTAGGCAATTATATAAATCTAGAGGTTTAAGTTTAATTATGATTGATTATCTACAATTAATACACGTACCACATTTATCTACGCAACGTACACTAGAAATTGCTGAGATCTCTAGATCATTAAAATCTTTAGCTAAAGAATTAAAAATACCTATCATTGCTGTTTCACAATTAAATAGATCATTAGAACAAAGATCAGATAGAAAACCTATAAATTCAGATTTAAGAGAATCTGGTTCATTAGAGCAAGATGCAGATTTAATTATGTTTATTTATCGGGATGAATTATATAATGAAAACAGTGAATTCAAAGGTATTGCAGAAATTATTATTGGTAAACAAAGAAACGGTCCTAATGGCACAATAAAATTAATATTTAACGGTAATTTATGTCGATTTGACAATTATTACCAGTAATTTATAAATATCATGATCAAGGAATCCTTGCTATCTCATACCTACTATGTAATTAAATTCATGACATCATTATATACAAATCACGCATATTATATATTTATACCATAAAAAATAGAAAATAAAATTTTCATTTAATTAAATATTAAATTTATATAAAATAATATATACGATAAATATAATGATTGAGCGTACTAAGTGGAAATGACTTTACAAAATAATCTGTTAATTGCTATGCCGGGGATCAAAAATCCTTTTTTTAAAAAAACAGTAATATATATTTGTGAACATAATCAAGAAGGAGCAATGGGTATTATAATAAATAAACCATTAAAAAAATTAAAAATAGAAAATATTTTAGAACAGCTAAATATTAATCCATCGTCATGCTTATTCGGACCTAAAGTGAAAGATGCGGTAATTATGGGAGGTCCTCAAGCACAGGAGAGGGGATTTATATTACATTCTTCAAGAAAACCATTTTATTCTAGTATTTATATTTCTGAAAAAACTGTAATCACAACATCTAGAGATATTCTAGAATCTTTATCTATTTTAGAAGAACCAACGAATATATTAGTTGCTTTAGGATATTGTACATGGGATAAAAATCAATTAGAATATGAATTATTAAATAATTTTTGGTTAACCGCTTCTGTAAATCAATCAATATTATTTCACACACCAATTAAAAACAGATGGATTAAAGCATCAAAAATTTTAGGTATTGATATCTATCAATTATCCATTTACTTTGGACATGCATGAATCATGATTATATTATCATTCGATTTCGGTACAAAAAATATCGGTGTAGCTATTGGTCAAAATATTACATATACAGCACATGCATTAAACTGTATTCAAGTTAAAAAAGGTATTCCAGATTGGAAAAAAATTAACACTTTAATTACGTGTTGGATGCCAAAATTAATTGTTGTAGGATACCCATTAAATATGGATGGTTCTAAACAAAATTTTACTAAAAAAACTATTACTTTTGTAAAACTATTAAAAAAACGTTTTCTTATCGATGTGGAATTACATGATGAACGATTAACAACAATAGAATCAAAATCAATTTTATATATGCAAGGAGGATATAAAAAATTAAAAAAAAATTATATAGATTCTTTAGCAGCTGCACTAATATTAGAAAGTTGGTTTCAAAACAACAAAAAAATAAAATTATGACTTTAATTGATAGGAAATATCATGATTTTTATGCCTTCATTAAGTTTATATATTCATATACCATGGTGCATAAAAATATGCCCATATTGTGATTTTAATGCATATAAATTAAAAAAACATGACTCAAAAATACATTATATCCGACATCTACTAACAGATTTAAACAATCATAAAGATATTATTAAAAATCGAATTATAAAAACCATTTTCATAGGTGGAGGTACACCAAGCCTTCTTGATATTAATTTATTAAAATACTTATTAAATACAGTAAAAAAAAATATATCCTATAATAATAATATTGAAATTACTATAGAAATCAATCCAGAAACCATGACAATAGAAAAAATACTAGATTATATACAATGTGGAATTAATAGAATATCATTAGGTATACAAACTTTTAATCCAATCTTATTAAAATTACTCGGTCGTACACATTCTATAGAAAATACAATCCATTTACTATATGAAATAAAAAAATACACTGAACTAAATGTTAATATTGATCTAATGTATGGTATACCACAACAAACATTACAACATTGTTTATCTGATCTAGAACAAGCTATATTAATTAATCCAAATCATATTTCTTGGTACCAATTAAATATAGAAAAAAATACTATTTTTTATTATCAAAAACCACAATTACCGAAAGAATCTGAAATTTGGAAAATGTATAATCAGGGTAATAAATTATTGATACAAGCAAATTATAAACGATATGAAATATCCTCTTATGCTAAAAATAATAAAACATGTTTACATAATTTAAATTACTGGAAATTTGGTGATTATCTTGGTATCGGATGTGGTGCACATAGCAAAATAACAAAAAAAAATGGAGATATTGTACGAATTATAAAAAAAAATAGATTATATGAATATTGTAATAAAAATAAAATGTATATTTCAGACAATATAATAATTCCAGACCAAGAAAAACCAGGAGAATACTTTATGAATGTATGTCGATTATTCAAACCAATTAAAAAAACAGATTTTAATTTGTATACACAATTAAAATTAGATTATATAAAAAAAAAAATAAAAAAAGCAGTATTAAAAAAATACCTTATAGAAACACCAGAGTACTGGAATATTACGTTAAAAGGGAGAAATTTTTTAAATGATTTGATTATGTTATTTATATAAATAGACTGTATATTTCATTATGAAGTAAATTTATCTTGTACATTGAAAAATTAAATTAAAAATTTTTTTTTTCTTTAATACTGCTTTCTGCCCAAATTTAGTCATGTTAATAAAATACTTTAATATGTCAGAATGAAAATAATTTGATATATTTATGAAATTTTTTATTGTACGAATCATATTAATAATATATTGTTTATATAACATACAATCAGTTATAATATGTAATATTCCATTATAAACTATTTTTTTTGAAAGTAATATTATAAATGATTTTTGTAAAATACGTCTTTTATGATGACAAGTTTTTGGCCAAGGGTCAGGAAAAAATAATTGAATAACATTAATTGTATTATTTGGTATCATATATTGTAGTACCTCTAAAGCATCATGAGCAATAACTTTTAAATTATATATTCTCAGTTTAGAATCATGTATTTTCCTAATAACACCAGCAATACCAGGTAGGTATACTTCAATACCTAACACGTTATACGATTTATTCTGTAAAGCAGTATAAAATAAATTTTTTCCATTACCAAAACCAATTTCTAATATTATTGGAAGTTTTTTTTTTATAAAAATATCATTAAAATTAATAAATTTATTTTGAAAATTTATTCCAAAATGACACCAATATCTTTTTAATATGTAAATAATATTTTTATTAATATGACGTAAACGAGATTTAAAACTATGTGTTGTACGTAAAAAAACACCATTTTTATTATACTGTGGTGTAATAAAATTATTAGTTATAATATTTTTCATAATTTTTTATAAAATTCATATAATTAATTATAAATATTTTTATATTGTACGTTACAAATATACATGAATCAAAAATATAAGTATTTTAAAATATATGATATGGAAAATTGGAAATTTGCACAAATTATAGTAAATTGGCAACATCAATTTGGCCGAAATAATTTACCATGGCAAAAAAATAATGACGTATATTCAATATGGATATCGGAAATTATGTTACAACAAACACAAGTGAAAACAGTTGTACCATATTTTAAGAAATTTATTCATACATTCAATAACATTTATGATTTGTCAAAATCTGATTTAAACAAAATATTACACTTATGGAGCGGTTTAGGATACTATAATCGTGCACATAACATATATAAAACATCAAAAATTATAGTTGATAAATATAATGGATTTTTTCCAAAAAATGTTTATAATTTAACACAATTACCAGGTATTGGATTAACAACAGCACATGCAATTCTATCCCTTGCTTATAATTTCTCACTACCAATTCTAGATAGTAATGTAAAACGAATATTAACTCGATTCTATAATTTAAAAAAAAATAACATCAGTAATATAAAATATGAAAAAAAATTATGGAAAATAATAAAATTACTTATTCCCATTCATCATGCTAAAAAATTTAATCAAGGTATGATGGATTTAGGTTCTCTAATATGTTCTTACAAAAATCCAAAATGTACTATTTGCCCAATTAAAATATCGTGTAAATATACTAAATATAAATCACATACTGTAAAAAAAATACAAATTAATAACCTAAAAAAAAGAAAAAGACTTTTTTATATTGTACTACAGCATAAAAAATACATTTATCTAAAATATAGAAAAAAAAAAACAATATGGAAAAAAATGTTTTGTTTTCCTGAATTTTATAATTTACAAGATATGCAATGCTGGTTATCAAAAAAAAATATTCAAAAAATTTACCATGAAAAATATTATCATACAAACCATAAATTCAGTCATTTTGAACTTAAAATGATATTTATACATATTACTATAAAAAATACAAAATTCAAAAAAAATAAACATAATTTATGGTATAACATACAAGAAAAACAACACATTGGTATACCTAAACCAATATATAATATCTTAATTCAGATCACTAATCAATTCCATAAAAATGAAAAAATAATATGAAACTAATATTTTGTCAATATTTTAAAAAAGTTTTAGAAGGTTTTGAAGATCCATTTTATCCAGGATTAATAGGTAAAAAAATATTTCATAATATCTCTAAAAAAGCCTGGAATATATGGATGAAGGAACAAACAAAATTTATTAATGAAAATAATTTAAATATGCTAAATAATAACGATATTCAGAAGGTTGAAAAATACATGATGAATTTCTTATTTATTAAAAATTAATAATAAAACTGTTTCATTAATAAACAAGCATATTGTTCTAATTCTACTAATAATGCACATAATCTATGATTTGTACTATGTTTATCTAATAATTGTTTCAACATAATAAAATAATTACTTACTATATTTTCAGAAAATACTTGTATACAATGTATTTTCCATTTTTTTCTTTCCAATTGACTTAATAAAATTGGAAAATTACGCGCTCGTAATCGAAAAAACATCTCTTGTAACTTTTTATTTAAATCGAATTGTATATTATTCCAAGCACTAATTTTAATACTATGTATTTTATACATAGTGTTTTTTTCTTTTTGAGAAAAAAATGAATCATATATCTTTAAATCCACATTATTAGTAATATTACTATAAGTATATTTTTTAAAAAAATTATTCATTTTTTTTAAAAAATTATATTCTTTCTGTAAAATACATATCTTATTTAAGTATACATTCATGTTAATAAAAAATGTCAATAATTTTTTTTTAGTAAAAAAATCTAACGGAATAAGAATTGGACATTTGTTAATATTTAAAAAACCAACACCAAAACTATATAATTTCTGAATATTAATTTTATTAATATGTGTAACACGTACATAATTTATTAAAATATCAAGATCCATATATAAATCAAAAAATATTAAATTATTAGAATTACTCCAACATATTGGAACAATACAAGTAATATTATTTCGCATGGAACCAAGATAATTTGAAATATGAATTAAAGGAGTATAATTATGAATATTAATTAACTTCTTAATATTACTTTTTAACCTGTATTTAAAAAAAAAATTAAATAATGCTGGTTTTTTTTTTTTTATAAAACGCATTACTTCTATTGTTGCATATACATCAGATAAAGCATCATGTGCATTATGATTAATATTATTAGTCTTAGTTAAATCTTCCAATTTAAAACTAACAAAACCAAGTTTATTTTTAGGCCAAATAATATTATCTGGTGTCAATATATAACATGCTCTTACAAGACATATTAAATCCCATCGAGAATTATTATTTTTCCAACTCCAAGAATAAGGATCTAAAAAATTACGATAAAAAATATTTCTTGTTATTTCATCATCAAACTGAATATTATTATATCCTACAATACAAGTATTCCTAGTATTTAAAATACTAAATATTTTCTTAGAAAAAAAAAACTCATTTAATCCATTTTTTTTAGTGTACTGTGGTGTAATACCTGTTAATAGTACAGATTTAGGATCTGGTAAATAATCAATAGGAGGATAACAAAAAAAATGATGGTGTGGTTCAATAATATTTAAATCTACATCAGTACGTATACATGCAAATTGAGATGGCTTGTCTAAAGCAGGATGTAATCCAAAAGTTTCATAATCATAAAACAAAAAAGTAAAATTATTTTCTATTAAATTTTTCACAAAAGGTTACGCTATATAAATATTTTTAAGAAGTATATTTACCTCCTCCGACTGGGCTCGAACCAGTGACATACGGATTAACAGTCCGCCGTTCTACCAACTGAACTACAGAGGATTATATTAAGTTATATATTACCATGTAAAAATAATTTTGTCAAAAACTTTTAATTATACTATAATGATTATAGTAATAAAATATTCACAATGAATTTTATTGGCCCTTTAGCTCAGTGGTAGAGCACGCGACTCATAATCGCTTGGTCGCTGGTTCGAATCCAGCAAGGGCCACACATAAATAATAAAGTCATAATATTTAAACATAAGAGATACAAAAAATATGTATCAAGAAAATTTTATTAAATTCGCTTTAAAAAGACAAGCTTTACAATTTGGAAATTTTTATTTAAAATCAGGACGTTATAGTCCATATTTTTTTAATTCAAATTGTTTTTACAATGGTTCAGACATATTAAAAATAGGAGAAATGTATAGCGATATTATACAAAAGACTCAAATAAATTTTGATGTTATTTTTGGTTTAGCTTACAAAGGTATTCCAATAGCAACCGCTATAGCAATAGCATTAAAAAAAAAATATAACTTAAAAATACCATATTTCTTTAATAGAAAAGAACGAAAAACCTATAGTGATTCAGGTACTATCATTGGTACACAATATACTAAAAAAAATATTATTATTATTGATGACGTCATAACATCAGGTATGACAATTCAACAATCGAGCACAATTCTTAACTTTAAAGAAAATAATAATAATATTGCAGGAATATTTGTCTTATTTGATCGCCAAGAATTGTGTCTATCACACCTTCAGACTGCAGAAAACGAATTAATTAAACAATATGATTGTCCAATATTTTCTATTATTAATATTATAGACATTATTAAATATCTAAAAAAAAAAAATATTCATCAAGATTATCTAAAAATAATAATTAAATATTATCAGAAATATGGATCATTAAATGTAAATAATATATAAAATATTATTTATTACACACCAGAATGTCCAAAACCACTTTTATTTCTAGTAGTAAGTGGAAAATTAGACACCACATTAAAATTAGGTTTAATAATTGGAACGAATAATAACTGTGCAATTCTATCACCAGGTTTAATATAAAATTTTTTTAAACTCCGATTCCAAATTGAAATCATTAACTCACCTTGATAATCAGAATCAATTAATCCTATTGTATTACCCAAAATAATACCATAATTATGTCCTAAACCAGAACGTGGTACAATTATTGCAGTAATTAAAGGATTACTAATAAAAATAGCAAGACCAGAAGGTAATAATATAACTTGATTTGGATACACTGTAATATTTTTATATATCATCGCCTGTAAATCTAAAGCACTAGATCCTGATGTTTGATATTTTAAAAACGAAGTATCATATTCTAATCTTTTATCTAAAATTTTTATATCAACATTATACATAAAATATACTTCACTATAAATCAATGTTTTTATTAAAAAATATTTAATTTGAAGATGTATTATTTAATAATACATCTTTTTTTTTATTAAAAAATATTGTTCAAAAAATTACATATAAAAATAATATTTATTATAATATATTTTTTACATATTACTATTCAGGAATAATTTTCACCAATATATAACATGAAACATTTTTATACGGTTGAAATATAACAAAATATTTACCTATCGTACGAATTACACCTTCTGGAATAACTAATTCATTTTTATCTATATGTACACCTGATTTTACAATCGAATGTACAATGTCTTTTACTCCAATTGATCCAAATAATTGCCCTGTTTTACGAGACTTAGTACAAATAATAATTGGACTAATTTGTTTTATTTTTAAAATTCTTAATTGTGCATTTTTTATATCAATCTTTTCTTTTAATTGTATTTCCTGATTATGATACTTTAATTCTTGAATATTATGAATATTCGAAAATACAGCCATACCATATGGAACAAGATAATTTCTAGCATATCCCGATTTTACTTTTACAGTGTTACCAAATTTACCTAAACCTGGCATATCTTTTAATAAAATAATTTTCATATTTATTTACTTAAAATAATTAACGATGTTGATCTGTATAAGAAATTAAAGCAAGATACCTAGCACATTTAATTGCTCTAGATAATTGTTTTTGATATTTTGAACGAGTACCTGTAATACGGCTTGGGACAATTTTACTATTTTCTGTAATATAATGCTTTAATGTAGAAATATCTTTATAATCTATTCGAATGACATTATCCGCCGTAAAACGACAAAATTTTCTTCTTCGAAAATATCGAACCATTTCTATTTCCCCATATCTACTCAAAATTATTATAAAAATATCAATCATTTATAACATAAATTATTTTAATACCGGTTTCTCATCCTTTAATTTTAACATTGGTGATATAGTCTCAATTTTATGTTTTAAATGTAAAATTAAATTTCGGATTACATAATCATCAAAATGAAATTTATCTTTCAATTTATTCAGAATATGTAGTGACAATTCAACATTCATTAAAATATAATACGCTTTTCTTAATTTTTGAATAGAATAAGCTAATTGCCGTCTACCCCAATCTTCAAAACGATGTATTAAACCATTATTTTGTATAATAAATTGTTTATAATCATGAATAATCTTCATCAACTGCTCTGATGTTTGATCAGGATGTATCATAAGAACAATTTCATAATGACGCATGATATTACAAATCCTTTTAAAAACGATAACATATAAAAAATAGTATATATTATAATATCAAATATAAACTAATTTATTAATATATATATTAACAAAATTGACATAATTAATAAAAAATTTACATTATATAAATCATAATATACTAATAGTACCTATACAATAACATAAAAAAAATAAAGTTAACAAACGATATCAATAAATATAAAAAATTTATACATAATTTACATTAGATATATCACGTACTATAATCGTATCTAATCTATCTGGTCCAGTAGAAATAATATCAATAAAAATACCTTGCCCAATATAATTTTCAATGTAATTAATATATTTTTTTGCCAATATTGGTAATTTTGAAAATATAGTTATACCTTTAGTAGATTCTTGCCAACCAGGTAAAACTTTGTACACTGGTTTAAACTCATTCCAATTAAAATTTTCAAATGGATTTGTAATAATTTTATCAGTATATATATTTTTATAAGCAATACAAACCTTAATTTCTGATAATCCATCTAAAACATCTAATTTTGTTAAACATAGAGAAGAAATCGAATTTAACATTACCATTCTTGATAATAATACTAAATCTAACCAACCAGTTCTTCTTCTACGACCAGTTGTCGAACCAAATTCTTGACCTACTCTACATAAATAATCATTTGTTATATCTGTTAATTCAGTAGGAAATGGTCCAGAACCAACCCTAGTACAGTATGCTTTTATAATACCAATAACAGCATGCATTTGAGTTAAACGTGCTCCAGAACCAGTAAAAATACCACCAATAGTACTATTCGAAGAAGTAACATATGGAAATGTTCCATGATCTAAATCTAATAATGCACCCTGCGCTCCTTCAAATATAACTTTCTTATTATCAAGTTCTGCTTGTTTTAATATTAAAGATATATCTCGAATACGATTTTTAAAAACTTTTTTTAATAATAATAAATCTTCTAAAATAAAATCATAATTAACTGGATTAGATTTATAATAATTTACAAATTGAAAATTATAATAATGTACAATATTTTTTAATTTTTCTCGTAAAGTAGATTCATGATATAAATCACGAATTTGTAAACCAAACCGTGCAACTTTATCTTCATACGCAGGACCAATACCTTTTTTGGTTGTTCCAATACATTTTTTATCAAGTAATTTTTCTCTGAGAATGTCCATTTTCACATGATATGGCAAAATTAAAGGACAATTATGTGATATAAATAAACGACCATCCAGTGAAATACCTAAATTAGATAACATATTGATTTCATCAAGCAAACTTTGTGGAGAAATTACAACACCATTACCTAATAAACAAATAATATTAGTATGCAAGATCCCTGATGGAATCAAATGCAAAATAATTTTTTTATTATTTACAACTAAAGTATGTCCAGCATTATGTCCACCCTGATATCGAACCACATAACTTGCTGTACGTGTTAAAAAATCTACAATTTTCCCCTTACCTTCATCACCCCACTGCATTCCTAATATAACAATATTTTGATTCATAATATACCTTATATACTGAATGTAATTAAAAAATTGAATATTTCACTTATCAATATATTTATAATAAAAATAAAAAAATTGTATAAATTATACTTAATATAAAATAATTAACTTGCTATCCAATGCAACGTATTATTTAATAATTGGGAACCGTATGTTGTTAAAATAGATTCCGGATGAAATTGAAAACCACATACTTTATCTTGATTACTCCGTACCGCCATAACCATATCATTAAAAAAAGCATTAATAACTAAATTTTTTGGAATATTTTTACAAACCAAAGAATGATACCTTGCTACTAAAAATGGATTCGGTAAATCAGTAAACATATCCTTTTGGTCATGATATATATAAGATGTTTTACCATGTACAATAGTACCTGAATACTCCACAATACCTCCATAACATTCTACAATAGCTTGATGTCCTAAACAAATACCAATAATTGGAATTTTTCCTATTATTTCCTGTAGTAATTTTAATATACAACCAGAATTTTTAGGTTTCCCTGGTCCAGGCGATAATAAAACAATAGGTTTATTTAATCTAGATAAAGCTGATAAAATAATATGCAATGATACTGTATTACGGTAAATAATAACGTTATTTCCGTTTACCCTTAACTGATCAACAATGTTATACGTAAAAGAATCAAAATTATCCACTAAAAGAATATCTTTAGACATTCTATCATACATCCTTTTCATAATTTGACTGAATAATTGAATTTAATACAACTTGTGCTTTATTACGACTTTCATTAGCCTCATCAATTGGAATAGAATCTAAAACTATACCTGCTCCAGCTTGTATTGTAGCAATGTTATTTTCTACATAAGCAGATCTAATTATAATACATGTATCCAAAATACCTGATGCTGTAAAATAACCAATAGCTCCACCGTAACTTCCTCGTTTATTTTTTTCTACTTCATAAATTAATTGCATAGCACGAATTTTTGGTGCTCCAGTTAATGTACCCATATTCATGCAAGCAGAATATGCATGTAATGCATCTAAATCACTTTTTAAAATACCAACAACCTTTGAAACTAAATGCATTACATGCGAATATCGATCAACTTTAGTTAATTGAGCAACATATCTAGTACCTGGTACACATATTTTAGCCAAATCATTTCTTGCTAAATCAACTAACATTAGGTGTTCCGACAATTCTTTATGGTTAGTACGCATTTCTAACTCAATTCTACTATCAAAATCAAGATCAAAATTCCCAAAATTATCTAAACCCCTTGATCTAGTTCCAGCAATAGGATAAATTTCAATTTTACGATTAATTGGATTATATTTCAATGAACTTTCAGGAGATGCACCAAATAATGTAAAATCTTGATCCTGCATAAAAAACATATACGGACTAGGATTATTTAATTTCAAAACATGATATGCTGATAAAGGATATGGGCATAATAAAGAAAATTTTCTGGATGGAACTACTTGAAATATTTCACCTTTTCGTATATATACTTTCATTTTATTAACAATTTTTTGATATTCTATATCACTAAAATTTATTTCAATATTTGATTTAGGAATTTTATGTATAGGTATACTAATAGGATTGTTTTTCAAACGGGCACGAATATTAAATAATTCTTTAGTAATCCGTTGCTTTTCATGAATATCCTGATAAAATACATTACCTTGAATGGTACTTTTTTTATTTAAATGATCCGTAATTAATAATATTTCTGACAAATAAAAACAAAAATCTGGACATTTTTGAGTACTACTTACATTAGGTAACGTTTCCAGTATGTTAACTAAATCATATGAAAACAATCCACCAAAAAAAATTGAATCAAGATCTTTAGGATCTGATTTGATAGATGCAATAATCCATCTAAAAATATCAAATATGGATAATGCACGTAATTTCATATCTTCATCTAAATCAGATGTATTATATGGAAAAATAAGCTTTAACTGATTGTTACAAAAATTAATTTTTACTATTTTAGGAATAATTTTACAAATTTCATGTAATATAGTTTGACCATTTTTTGTTAAAGCATCAAGAATGACAACTTGATTATATGCAGTAATACGTATTGCTGCATTAATAATCATCATACTTCTTAATTGATATTTTTTATTTATTTCTGCAGATTCTAACAATAAAGTTGATTTTTTATTACCACAAATTTCATAAAAAGTTGCTGCTGGATCACTTCTATAAGGAACATCCATTGTAATATTTTGAAAATTATTTTTTTTATTTCTCTGATTCATTTTTGTATATCAATTTGATAATAAATCATTTTTATTTTTATATTATGTATAAATACTACATATTAATTTCCTTAATATATAACATTTTATGTATATAACAAAAATCATACTATGTAATGATAGTATCATGTAATATAAAAATATTTAAAATAAAAATAATATACTAAAAAATAAATTATTTTTATACAATATTTATACTTATTAAACAAAAGTATCATATTATGTTAATATATATTAAAATTTAACAATAATATAAATATATCCAATTTAATACTTTAGATGTTAATATATTTATATTATTATCAGATAAAATATGTAAATTATTCCAATTTTTTAACCACGTCATTTGTTTTTTTGCAAATTGCCGTGTTGAAATAATTGATCTATAAATCATATCATTATAACTAATATTATTTAAAAAATATAACCACATGTGACGATAACCAATACATTGTATTGCAGGTGATTTGATATTTAAATCACTTCGATAAAATAACTTCCGTACTTCATATTCAAAACCTTGATGTAACATATGATAAAAACGTATGGTAATTTGATGATATAAAAATTTTTTTTCTGGAATAAGAGCAAATTGTATTACTTTATACGGAAAAGAATTAGATACTGTTTTTTTTAATACACTCATTTTATTACCAGTTAATAAATATACTTCTAAAGCTCGCACAATTCGATGAATATCATTCGGGTGAATAATATTAGCAGATTCACGATCTACACAAGATAAATATTGATGCAAAAAAGTTTTACCACTAATCTGATGATAATATAAAAGTCTATTACGTAATTCTATATTTGCTGTTGGCAGTATTGATATACCATGTAGTAAAATATAATAATATAACATAGTACCACCAACTAATAATGGAATCTTATTCATATATAAAATTTCTTCAATAGCCTGAATAACATCACGACGAAAATCAAATACAGAATATAAATCGCTCGGATCCACTAAATTAATTAATCGATGTGGATGTTTTAACAATTCTATACTACTAGGTTTAGCGGTACCAATATCCATAGTTTTATAAATTAAAGCTGAATCAACACTAATCAATTCTACCGGAAGATATTTACGTAAATGCATTGCTAATCTTGATTTACCAGATGCGGTTGGACCCATTAAAAAAATAACAAATTTATTATTAAAATAATTAATCATATATAAAAATTATTTAGTATATTTATTATAGTAATTAATTAAACCCTGTGTTGAAACATCATAATGTAAGCTACATTTATCATGAATAAAATCACTATAAATACTCTGTGATATCTGTTTACCAAGTTCTACACCCCATTGGTCAAAACTAAATATATTAAATATCACACCTTGAGTAAATATTTTATGTTCATATAATGTAATTAATAAACCTAATGAATAAGGATCTATTTTTTTAAATAAAAGCGTGTTACTTGGACGATTACCCTCAAAAAATTTAAATTTTTCAATATATTGATCTTTTATACCATGTATACATGAAAGATTACTATTTTTTTTATGAAAAAAATTACCAAAAGCTAATGCATGCGTTTGAGCAAAAAAATTCGATAATAATACTGTATGGTGATTATATATAGGATTATGAGATAATATAGGAGCAATAAAATCACAAGGAATTAACTTTGTACCCTGATGCATTAATTGATAAAATGAATGTTGACCATTTGTTCCTACCGCACCCCAAATAATCGGACCAGTTTGCCAACATACTCTATTACCATTCTGATCAATATTTTTCCCATTAGATTCCATATTACTTTGTTGAATATATTCTGGAAAACGATGTAAATATTGATCATATGGTAAAATCGCTTCTGTTTCAGTATTAAAAAAATTATTATACCAAATACCTATTAAAGCAAGTAAAACAGGAATATTTTTATTAAAATCAGTTTGTTTAAAATGAACATCCATATCATATGCACCAGTTAATAACTGATCAAAATTTGTAAATCCAATTGATAACGCTATTGATAATCCCATTGCAGACCATATAGAATAACGTCCACCAACCCAATCCCATAATCGAAAAATATTATTTTTTGAAATACCAAAATTTTCTGCTTTTCTAACTGCTGTAGTAACCGCAAAAAAATGCTGATCCATATGCTCAATATTATCTGCCTTTTTTAAAAAATATGTTTTAATAGTTTTAGCATTTATCATAGTTTCTTGTGTAGTAAAAGTTTTAGATGAAATTAAAAATATTGTAGTTTCAAAATCAATTTTTTGTAATAACTGAAATAATTCTGTACTATCAATATTAGAAATAAAAAACATATTTAAATGATTTTTATATGCTTGTAAAGCATCTGTTACCATTTTTGGTCCTAAATCAGAACCACCAATACCAATATTTACAACATTAGTAATTCTTTTTCCTGAATATCCTTTCCACTTACCAGAAATTATTTGATCTGAAAAAATTTTAATTTTATCTAAAACAAAATTAATTTCCGGCATAATATCAAACCCGTTTAATATAATTTGATTATTCAATTTATTTCGTAAAGCAGTATGTAAAACTGGACGATTCTCAGTAATATTAATACTTATACCAGAAAACATTTTTTGAATTGCTTCATGTAAATGCATATCATGAGCTAAATTTAATAACAACCGTACTGTTTTATAAGTTATTCTATTTTTTGAGATATCAACTAATAATTTATCCTTAAATGAAAATGAAAGATGTTTAAAACGATCCTGGTCTGTATTAAATAAATCAGTTAAATGTACATTCTTAATATCTTGAAAATGATTTTTCAAATTTTTCCAAGCAAGGGTTTCAATAGGAGTAATATTTTTCATCATACAACAATCCTTTTTTATGTAATAAATTTTTTATATAAAATTGAAACTTGAAAAAAAAATTAATAAACCTTATATTATCAAATAAAGTAAAATATAAAATTATTAAATACAGAATTTAAAAAATATTTTTATTAAATATAACATTAACAATAAGGTAAATAATTATGCCATATAATTCTATCTCTTTTACTCCAATATTATCAAATAGTTTATTTTCTAATAGATTTAATCAAATTGATAAAATTTTTAGTACTTTAACAGGAGAAAAACCATTATCTAATATTCCTGATTATGATATTATTAAATGTAATGATAGAAAATACCTATTTGTACTTACTGTTCCAGGATATTTAGAAAATGAATTAAATATATCTATTGAAAATAATCAACTTAAAATATCTGGAACCAAACAAAAAAAAGAAAACCAACAAAACAAAAATATACAATATATACATAAAGGAATTAAAAATAATAACTTTGATATTCAATTTAATTTACAACATCCAATTAAAATAAATCAAGCTACTTTGGAAACAGGATTATTAAAAATAAAATTTGAATACGAAGTTCCAGAATCACAAAAGATAAAAAGAATTCATATACAAAAAATATAAAATAATGTATAAAAAATAAAAAATATTATTATTTCTGATATCATTGTTATTATATCAAAAAAAAAATTATAAGACGAATAATACATATATTATAATAACAATGATAAATAATAATAATTTAATATGGATTGATCTAGAAATGACTGGATTAAATCCAGAAAAACATCGAATCATAGAAATTAGCACAGTAATTACAAATTCAAATATTGAGATACTTGCAGTTGGTCCATGTATCCCAATAAAACAGAATAACTATACTTTATCATTAATGAATACATGGAACAAAAAAATACATAACAAAAATAATCTAATTCATAAAATTAAAAATAGTAAATGTAATGAAAAGCAAGCTGAACAAGAAATACTCAATTTTATAAAACAATGGGTACCAAATAAAAAATCACCTATGTGTGGTAATACAGTTAGTCAAGACAGGCGTTTCTTAATTAAATATATGCCAACTTTAGAATCATATTTTCATTACCGCCATATTGATGTTAGTACAATACAAGAATTATTGAAACGATGGCATCCAAATCTGATGAAAAAATTTAAAAAACATAGTAAACATATGGCATTATTTGATATATACAATTCTATTGACGAACTTATTTTTTATAAAAAAGTTTTTATAAAAAAAAATATAATTAAAAAAACAACTTAAATACTTGCAGTTTATTTAAATTATGTTATATACTATAATAGTAAGCGCAAAAAAATGAAATCTGCGGGAATAGCTCAGTTGGTAGAGCGCAACCTTGCCAAGGTTGAGGTCGCGAGTTCGAACCTCGTTTCCCGCTAAATAATTTCATTAAAAAATATGTAAATACAGAAAAAATGAAATGTATACAATAATACTATTAATTAAAAAAATCTCTTATTAAAACGTTCAATACGACCTCCATGAGACACATTTCTTTGTTTTCCAGTATAAAATGGATGACATTGCGAACATATGTCAATATGTAAAGTACTTATATTTAAAGTAGAAAATATATTAATAGTATTACCACAAGAGCAAGTAACCATAGTTTCTTCATATTTAGGATGAATATTTTTTTTCATATTTCCTCTTACTATACAACTACTATAAAAGCAGTAATATGTTAAATAATAGAATTATAATTATAAGCACAACAAACAGTTATAATTTAAAATATATAATATTTACTAATTATAAATTAGATAATATTTATAATTAAAAAACGCAAAAAATATTCAATTTTTTTCATCTTATATAAAAAAAAGAGATCTATTTATGACCACAATATTAAGTATTAGACTAAATAATAAAGTAGTAATTGGTGGAGACGGTCAAGCCACCTTAGGTAATACTATCATGAAAAGTAATGTTAATAAAGTAAGATCTCTTTATAACAATAAAGTTATTTCAGGATTTGCAGGAGGTACAGCAGATTCATTTACTTTATTTGAACTTTTTGAAAAAAAACTGGAAATGTATCAAGGACAATTAAAAAAATCAGCAATAGAACTTGCTAAAGATTGGCGTAGTGATCGTATACTCAGAAAATTAGAGGCAATATTAGCTGTTGCTGATAAAAATACATCATTAATTATTACAGGAAATGGAGATGTCATACAACCAGAACATGATATCATTGCTATTGGTTCCGGGGGAGCATATGCTCAAGCAGCTGCTTATGCATTATTAAAAAATTCTCAACTAGAAGCACGAAGTATTGTTAAAAAAGCATTAAACATTGCAGCAGATATTTGTATATATACAAATCATATATTTACTATTAAAGAATTACATTCAGAAAAATAAAAGGATTATTCTTATGCCAACTATCACTCCTCAAAAAATTGTCAAAGAACTTGATAAATTTATTGTTGGACAAAAAAAAGCAAAAAGAGCAGTAGCAGTAGCGTTAAGAAATCGTTGGAGAAGAATGCAATTACCACATAACTTACAAAATGAAATTACTCCAAAAAATATTCTTATGATAGGACCAACCGGTGTAGGAAAAACTGAAATTGCTCGTAGATTAGCAAAATTAGCTCATGCTCCGTTTATTAAAGTTGAAGCAACAAAATTTACAGAAGTAGGATATGTTGGAAAAGAAGTTGATTCAATAATTCGTGATTTAATTGAAACAGCAATTAAAATAATAAAAATTAAAAAAAATAAACAAAATAAATACCAAGCAAAAAAAATAGCAGAAAAAAAAATATTAGATATTCTTGTACCAACATTTCAAGAAAACAAAGAAAATAATACAACTACAAAACCAACAACAACTATTCAAATGTTCCATAAAAAACTTAAATCAGGAGAACTAGATAATAAAGAAATTGAAATCAATATCACTAATAACCCTATGGGTGTTGAAATTATGGCACCACCAGGTATGGAAGAATTAACAAGTCAATTACAATCGTTATTTAAAAATCTTAACAATAGAAAAAAAACAAAAAAAAAAGTAAAAATTAAAGATGCTATGAAATTATTATGTGAAGAAGAAGCAGCAAAATTATTAAATCTAGAAGAAATAAAAAACGAAGCTATTACATCAGTCGAACAGAATGGTATAGTTTTTATTGACGAACTAGATAAAATTTGTAAAAAAAGAGGTACAACAGGTCTTGATGTATCACGAGAAGGTGTACAAAGAGATTTATTACCATTAATTGAAGGATGTACAGTATCAACAAAATATGGCACAATAAAAACAGATCATATTCTATTTATTACATCCGGAGCATTTCAAGTATCAAGCCCATCAGATTTAATACCAGAATTACAAGGTAGATTACCTATTCGAGTAAATTTACATTCATTAAATATTCAAGATTTTGAAAAAATATTAACTGAACCAAAAACAGCACTAATTACACAATATATTGCATTAATGAAAACAGAAGGTGTAAATATTAAATTTACAAAAGATGGAATATATAAAATTGCAGAAGCGTCATGGAAAGTAAATACAGTTATGGAAAATATAGGTGCAAGACGATTATATACTGTATTAGAAAGGTTAATGGAAGATATTTCATTCATGGCAAATGAAACTAAAGATCAAGTTATTATAATAAATGCTGAATATGTCAGTAAACATTTAGATCAATTAATATTTAACGAAGACTTAAATCGATTTATATTATAAAATATAAATAAAGACCAGTATTAAAAAAGGTTCTGATATGACTCAATGGATCAATGCTAAAGTAATAAAAGTAAAAAAATGGACAGAAAGGTTATTTTCAATAATTTTAAATGCACCAATACAAGAATTTTATGCTGGACAATTTGCAAAACTTGCAATAAAAACCCCTGAGAATAAATATATCAAAAGAGTATATTCATACGTGAATGCTCCATATGATAAAAACTTAGAATTTTTTATAACACTCATACCTAATGGAGTTATGTCAAACCAATTATATCATTTAACCACAGGCGAAGAAATATTAATTTCTAAAACAGCATCAGGTTTCTTTACAATTAAAGAAATTCCAACATGTAACACACTCTGGATGATGGCAACTGGAACAGCTATAGGTCCATTCTGTTCAATTTTACAAGAGGGATCTGGATTAGAAAAATTTAAAAAAATTATCCTAATATACGCTGTAAAATATGCACATGAATTAGTATACCTACCATTAATAAAAAACCTACAAAAAAAATATAATAATAAATTATTGATACAAACAATTACTAGTCAAGAACAACATACAAACTCATTAACTGGTCGAATTCCTGCATTAATAAACCAACACATACTAGAGAAAACCGTGGGTTATGAAATCTGTCCAAAGACATCGCATATTATGTTATGCGGTAACCCAAATATGGTAAAAGATACACAATCTATACTAATAAAAAAACGTAACTTAAAAAAACATTTACGTAGAATATCAGGACACATTAGCAGTGAAAATTATTGGTAATGATATTTTTATTAAAATATTTATTAATATAATCGCATATTAACAATCCTGCATAGAAAACGTTAGTACTTCATTGATTTTATTAATATTACATATAATCATAATTATTCTATCTATTCCTAACGCAACACCTGAACAATAAGGCATATATTTATTATCTAATGCAGTTAAAAAACGCATATCAATTTCTATTTTTGGAATTTTTTCTCTTTCTCTATACATATTTTCTAGATCAAATCGTTTTTTTTGTTCTACAGAATTAACCAATTCACAAAATCCATTACCTAATTCTATACCTTTAAAAAATAATTCAAATCGATCAGAAATACGTAAATCAAACTTATTAATTCTAGCAAGCATGGCTTGATTTTCAGGATAATGATATACAAATATTGGATTTTTTAAACCTAAATTTGGTTGAATAACAATTAAAAATATTAAATTTAATAAATCAATAACAGTATTTTTTTTTTTTATTAAATGTTCATGATTAATTTTTTTTAACACACTATATGCTTCTTTCATACTAATATTCAGTGGATTAATAGATAATACTTCCATAAAAATATCTTTGTATGAAATACGTTCACAAGCCTGAAAATCAAAAATTAATTGCAACAACGATTCAATACTTTCCATCATATCAAACATATTATAATATGGTTGATACCATTCCAACATAGAAAATTCACAATTATGTAAATTACCAACTTCTTCATTACGAAAAACACGACAAATTTGATAAATAGAACCAATATCATAAGATAATAATCTTTTCATATGATATTCTGGACTAGTAATTAACCAATTATTTATATCAATATCATGAAAATTATTTCTATTATATACGATTTTAAACGGTACTAAATGATAATCTGTCACTGTATATTGTGTCATAATTGGTGTTTCTACTTCTAAAATATTTTTTTTTAAAAAAAAATTGCGAATACTAGATATAATACTTGCCCGTCTTGATAAAATAAAATTACATTTTTTAAACATTAATATTCTCAAAAAATAAACCTGTTTTTTTAATAAAAATTATTTTAAGCCCATATATTTATGGGCTCAATATTAATTGCAATAATAATAATGTATATTGAATACAAATAATATAATTTCTATAACATTATTTAATAAAATTAAAATATTTAATTTTAGGTAATGCATCTTCTGATAAAATAATAGAAGTACGAGCACCGAAATTTGTATAATTTTTATCCGTTACTTCATCTGTAATCTTAATTAAACGGCCTAAATATGTTACTGTTAACTTAATTTGATTATCTTTTAATGTATCTATTGTATACAGTATAGAAGATTGTTCAGGAATAAATTTATCTATTTCTGCAGTATTATAAAAAACATGTAAACATGGTTGACTTGTTAAGTCCTGTTGAAAACAGGATAAAACTAAATTTCTTAAATATGTATTTGGAATAGCTAATTTTAAACAATTTAAAGTATGATAATGTAATCCAAAAGCAAAATGTGCATTATCTATTATTATACTATTTTTTTTTGGTAATTTAATATCTAATAATTTATCTTGTATTTTCTTTGCTTCATGAAAAATTTTTTGACTTAAAAAATCTGTACTACTAAGTTTATTAATTACATCTAATGAAATCCAATCAATATTTTTCATTTTATTTTCAAAAAATACAAGATTAGATTTTGAAACATGTTTTTGATAATGACGTGATTTAATACCATTTGATTTAAGTCTATAAAAGATACTATCTATGTTAGGCATAGTTAATAAATTTACTAAACTAAAATTTTTTTTCATTTTTTCAAAAAAATCTGATTTATTATGAGTAGATTTTTGTCGTTCAAATGTTATTACATCATCATATACTTTTTTTTGAAAAAATTCCTTTATATTATGATGAAATAACAAAATATTTTTAACGACTTCAGCTGATTTATTAATAGTATTAATAAATCTTGAACCATCTAAATTAGATTTTATAATATCAACCGGATTTAATACAATGTTTTCAAAAATATTATTCATGTTAGGCATAGCATTTGCACAATCTTTTACAAAACTAAAAATACAAGACTTACAATCTTTGCTATGATTATCTTCACTTGAGTTTAATGTTGGTATAGACAATAAAATATTATGTTTGATTTTATTGAAGGTAATATCCGCTATTTTTTGAGAAATGATTCCCTTTGCAAAAATAAAATACTTAATATTAGCAATAGAATTCATAATAAATGCTTTCACGGTATGCAAATGCATTACGTCATCTGGTTGTTTAAACGTCATCATAGATCTAGTTTTATTATTCACATTCTTTAAAACATGCGTTTTATTATAACTAATATTTTTTATTTTTGGATCAGTATGATGTATTACTTTATTTGCTTGTATTAATATTCTGTTATCTCGAATAGGGAAAATAGTTGTCATATTGTTAGAATTCTCCCTTTACTCGAATAGATCGAAATTGTTAGTTGATGGAATTAAAGACTATCAACTAATATTATATATATTATTTAAAAAATATTGCAACAAAAAAATTACATGATAAATATATAAATTATATTTTAATATACTTAATATACTTAAAATTTATTTATATTAACTATATATGACATATAAAATAAATATTATTAATCATACAAACAAAAAAAAATTATCATTTATTCAAAATACTTGGAATATTAAACATGACTGTAAATCAAAATTTTCTTTGATTATTAACAAAAATCGAATTGAGTTAAAAAACCACTCTATAATATGTAAAAACAATATATGGGTGGAATTTAATTATAAAAAAATGAAACTATATGAATATGATAAAAAAATAAAAATGATACAAGCTATTGGAATAAAAAAAAATATTTTTCCAAATATTTTAGATGCTACTACTGGATTAGGAAAAGATGCATTTATATTTTTTTCACATGGATGTCATGTCACTATGGTCGAACGTAATCCAATTATATCAATTTTACTATATGATGGATTAAAAAGAAGTTATAAAGATAATAATATTAAAAATTTAATAAAACAACGTATGCATTTAATTTATAATACAAGTTTTAATATTAACAAATTTAATATAAAACAACCTGATGTTATTTATTTAGACCCTATGTTCCCAAAAATAAAAAAAAAAGCACTATCTAAAAAAACAATACGAACAATTCAAGATATAGTTGGTTATGATACAGATTCTGATTTATTACTATCAAAATGCATATCATTTGCTATAAAACGTGTTGTTGTAAAACGACCTAAACAATCATATCACCTTGCAAATATTAAACCGCATCATATTATTAAAACAAAAAAACATCGTTTTGATATTTACGTAAAATAAATAAAACCTGAAAATATATTAAAAATAATTATTATATGATATAAATATATAATGATAAAATTATTTTTTTAAAATTATATTTAATCTATAATCATGTACATTAAATAAAATAATTTATATATACTTATTTATTATTCTGTATTAATATCAATACGATGTACAGTTTTTGCACCGATTAATAGCATGGTAATAATAAATATAGAAATCCCAAACCAATTACCAAAAGACCAAAAAACACCTCCAAATGTACCAAGTATACTTGAACCTAAATAATAACAACATAAATATAATGAAGATGCTTGACCTTTTGCTATTTTAGAACGATAACCTATCCAACTGCTTGAAACAGAATGAGCAGAAAAAAAACCACTAGAAAACATCATTAATCCTAAAATAATAAAAATTAAAATATTCCATTGTGTAATAATAATACCAAAAACCATAATTAATAAGGACCAAATTAATACATTTCTTCTACCATACTGCACAATAAATTCACTAGCTTTAGGAGAACTATATGCTCCCGTTAAATATACAACAGATAATAATCCTATAACAATTTGATTTAAAAAAAATGGTTTAATCATTAATCGATAACCAACATAATTAAACAAAGTAACAAAACTACCCATCAAAATAAAACCAATAAAAAATAAAGTCGATAATACATTATCATTACATTGTATAAAAAAACTACGCATAATTTTATTCGGTTTCAAAGAAATGCTAATAAAATTCTTAGAATTAGGTAATAAGATTAAAAATAATATAGATCCAGTTAATGATACTAAACCAATAATAAAAAGCGATTTTTCCCAAGAAAAATAATTTACTAATACACTACTTAAAAACCTACCAGAAAAACCACCAATAGTATTACCACTAATATATAGTCCTATTGCAAAAGGCAATACATTAGGATGTATTTCCTCGCTTAAATAAGTCATAGCAACAGCAGCCACACCACTTAATGTTAATCCAGTTAACATCCTTAAGATAATAACTTCAATCCACGTATGCATTGCAGAACACAAAATAGTTAGTGAGGTAGCTAATAATAATGATATACTCATAATAATTTTACGACCGAATGTATCTGATAAAGAACCAGTAAATAACATACCAATCGCCATAGATGCTGTAGCCGCAGACAATGATAAACTACTCTGTGCGGGTGTTAAATGAAATTCACTTGAAAAAGTAGGTAAAATTGGTTGTACACAATATAAAATTGAAAAAGTAGCTAATCCAGCTGAAAATAAGGCAATGATTACTTTTTTAAATTTTATAGTTTCACGTCCGATATATTCTTTACGATCGCATGGAAAATTAGTAATTACATGTTGTTTATCATATTTTTTATTGAAATCAGACAAGATTCCCTCCTTATATTTTTAGTAGAAATATTATATTTAATTTAATATATCATATAAAAATAACCTTTTGAATTGTTATATCAATCATTACAAAAAAATCAATTTATTAAAATTGAAAAAGTTTTTTATTAATATAACCATCATATACATGTTCGGCAGGGCCAGTCATATAAACATCATGTCCAAATCCATTCCAAGAAATTTCTAAATTACCGCCAGGTAGAGTAACAAGCACTTTTTTTTTTAAAATTCCCTGTATAATACCAAATATAACTGAAGCACATGCACCGCTACCACATGCTTGTGTTTCACCTACACCTCGTTCATACACACGTAAAATAATCTGATCTGCGGATATAACTTGTATATAATTAACATTAACACCTTCTGGAAATAAAGGATGATTATTTAATAATTTTCCAATATTTAATATTGGATATTGATTAATGTTATTTACAATAATAACACAATGTGGATTTCCAATAAAAATTGTACCATATGTTATTGTATAATCATGTATGCTAATTGTTTTTAAACTAAAATTTTTTAATACAAACTCTGGAATATTTAATTCATTAAATTTTGGCTTACCCATGTTGACAATAATATTTTTTTTATTAATAAATTGAATTGAAATATGACTATTTTTTGTCTTTACTATAATATTTCGTTTTTTCGTCATATTTTTCAGATATATAAAATATGAAAAACATCTAGCACCATTACCACACTGTGCTACCTCAGAACCATTAGCATTAAAAATTCGATAATAAAAATCATAATTAATATTTTTTGCACTTTCAACTATTAATAATTGATCAAACCCAATACCAGTATTTCGATCAGATATTTTTTGTACTATTTTACTTGATAAATAAAATTCTTGATTAATTCTATCTAAAATGACAAAATCGTTACCTAAACCATGCATTTTTGAAAAATATAATATTTTATTTTTATTTAACATAATAAGTAATATGAATATAAATGAATCAATAAAAGTCTGATAGTATTTACTAGTTATATTTTCAAATGCAAATACTAAAATAATTCAAAATATTATTGGATAAATTTATGAATCTTAAACAATCTGAATTTCATAATCTATATAATATAATTTTAACAAAAATTGAAAATTATTTAGATCATTTAAGTTATGAAAATGATTTAGATTATGAAATTAATCATCAAATTATGACAATATCATTTTCTAAAAAAAGTAAAATTATTATTAGTAAACAAGAATTTTTAAAACAAATATGGTTGGCAACAAAAAAGAATGGGTATCATTTTTCTTATAAAAATAATAATTGGATTTGTAATCGTAATAAAATTAACTTTTGGGATATTTTAAAAGAATCATTTTATTTACAAGGAGGAATTAAACTTAAAATTTAAAATATCATAACATAAAATTTGAATCGGCGAAAGAGGATTTGAACCCCTGACCTACTGGTCCCAAACCAGTTGCGCTACCAAGCTGCGCTATTCGCCGAATTAATGAATATATGTAAAAATTTCAAAAAAAAAATGAATATATGGGGTGACTAATGGGGCTCGAACCCATGACATCTGGAACCACAATCCAGGACTCTACCAACTGAGCTATAGTCACCGTACATTATAGTATAAATATTATATACTACTTAAAATTATAACATATTCTTAATTTTAAGTAAATATTTTTAAAAATTAATATAAGATTTGCGCTCGACAGGATTTGAACCTGAGACCTCTACCTTCGGAGGGTAGCGCTCTATCCAACTGAGCTACGAGCGCTTTAAAAATATAATTTTATTTTTAGGATATAAATATAATAAATTAACTAAGTATAGATTCAAAAATATATTTTATGTTATAATACATTATATTACATGTTATAATTATTTAGTATTGATTTTTATATACGTTGCATCATATTAAAAAATTCATAATTCGTCTTTGTCATAGATAATTTATTAATTAAAAAATCCATTGCGTCAATTTCATTCATCGGGTGAATGATTTTTCTCAAAATCCACATTTTTTTTAATTCTTCAGACGAAGTTAATAATTCTTCTTTTCTAGTTCCCGAACGATTATAATCAATTGCTGGAAAAACACGCTTTTCTGCAATCTTTCGGGATAATAATAATTCCATATTACCTGTACCTTTAAATTCTTCATAAATTACTTCGTCCATTTTAGATCCTGTATCAATCAATGACGTAGCAATAATTGTTAGGCTACCCCCTTCTTCTACATTTCTTGCAGCTCCAAAAAAACGTTTTGGTCGGTGTAAAGCATTAGCATCTACGCCACCTGTTAATACTTTTCCTGAAGCAGGTACAACTGTATTATAAGCTCTAGCTAACCTGGTAACAGAATCTAATAAAACAACAACATCTTTTTTATGTTCCACTAAACGCTTAGCTTTTTCAATAACCATCTCTGCCACTTGAATATGTCGCAGAGCTGGTTCATCAAACGTTGAAGCTATAACTTCACCTTTTACTAATCGTTGCATTTCTGTTACTTCTTCAGGTCGTTCATCAATTAATAAGACTATTAAAACACAGTCGGAATGATTTTGTGCAATACTCTGAGCAATATTTTGCAATAACATGGTTTTTCCAGCTTTTGGTGGAGCTACAATTAACCCTCTTTGTCCCCTACCAATAGGAGCCGCTAAATCTAAAACACGCGTCGTTAAATCTTCAGTAGATCCATTACCTCTTTCCATTCTGAGTCGTGAATTAGCATGTAATGGCGTTAAATTTTCAAATAAAATTTTAGTACGTGCATTTTCTGGTTTTTCATAATTCACTTTATTAACTTTTAATAAAGCAAAATACCTTTCACCTTCTTTTGGTGGTCTAATCTTACCAGCAATAGTATCGCCTGTTCGTAAATTAAATCTACGGATTTGACTTGGTGATATATATATATCGTCGGGACCAGCTAAATATGAACTATCTGAAGAACGTAAAAAACCAAATCCATCTTGCAATATTTCTAAAACTCCATCTCCAAAGATATTTTCACCACCTTTTGCATGTTGTTTTAGAATAGTAAAAATAATATCTTGTTTTCGCATTCGAGCTAAATTTTCTAGTCCGATCTTATTACCAAGAATAATTAATTCAGAAACTAACATATTTTTCAGTGTAGTAAGATTCATAAATATCGTTTCTTAATAAAGAACTAATATATAACTATAGAAATACTGGGAGTTATCTTTAGAGGAGGGGAGGAGGGATATAAAATTATGCTATATTAAAATATTAAAAAGCTTTTACACTATAATAATAACACGATATTAAAAAAATATCTAGCGGTTTTGGAGTAAAATCGACAACCAAAATTTGCATATTATTGAATATTAAAATGTAAATTTAATAATTTTTCAATTTCAGTTTTAGAAATAACTCCTGAATTTCTTGCAATTAATTTTTTTTCTTTAAATAATAATAATGTCGGTATACTTTGTATAGAATATTTTAATGTAATTTCTTTACAAGAATCGACATTAACTTTTGCTACAATTAATGAATTTTGATATTTTTTCGCTATTTCTTCTAAAATCGGAACAAAAATTTTACAAGGACCACACCAATCTGCCCAAAAATCAATAATAACAGGTTTATCTATATTACGAGTAACTGCACGAAAATTATCATTTGTTAAAGTAATAATTAAACTATTCATTATATTTTCCTTAAATATATGATTACAAAAAATATATACAAATACCATTACAATATATTATATTATATTTTCCAAATTAAATCATTTTGAGGTAACTCAAATAAAAAACGACTGGGTTGAATATCTATAATTTTGTTATATAAAAACCTTTGTTGGCAAAAACTTAATGTTAACTCTGATTTAGCTCGCGTAATCGCTACGTATATTAATCGACGTTCCTCAGAAATATCATTTATATTAATTTGTTGATATGAAGGAATAATACCTTCTTCAAAACCTACTATAAATACAACTGGAAATTCCAAACCTTTTGATGCATGCATTGTCAGTAATTGTATAGCATCATATTTTTGATTTGGATCAGAATATATATTAATTTCTCGCATCGAAAATTGATTCACTATTTTTATTAATATTTCATATAAATCTAATGCAACATATCTTTCACAATATTTTTTAAATAAAGAACTAATCCAATCTAATAATATTGTAACATTTTTTATACACTGTTGATTATTATTTATAATACGTTTTACTAACCATTTTTTATACTTAATATCATCAATAATTTTATATAATATTTTTTTTGGTTGTATCTTCGAAAATGTAATTATACTTTTAATCCAAGTGATAAAATTATCTAATTGATGACTTACACGTATAGGTAAGATCTTTTTAAAATTATTATCTTGTATAGTATAAAAATAACTTTTCTTATGACAATTTGCATATTGAATAATTTTATTTACCGTGTGTACACCAATTTTACGTGGGGGTAAATTAATAATTCTTAAAAAAGAAATGTTATCATCTTGATTAATGACAAATTTTAAATATGATATTAAATTTTTAATTTCAGAACGATTAAAAAATGAATTATTACCATGAATAAAATACGGTATTTGTTTGTAAAATAAATGCTGTTCAAAAACTTTAGCCTGTTGATTAGTACGATATAAAATTGCATAATCATAATAATTCATACCATGTTGTAATTTATGTAATAATATTTCATTAACGATTGTTTTTGCTTCTTGATATTCATTTTTTAATTTTAAAACCTTAATTTTAACACCGTATTCTAAATTAGAAAATAATTTTTTTTGAAAAACATGTACGTTATTAGATATCAATATATTAGCAACACGTAAAATTCTTTTAGATGATCGATAATTATGCTCCATCTTAATTACTTTTAAATTAGGATAATCAGTTTTTAATAACAAGATATTATCAATATTTGCTCCACGCCAAGCATAAATGGATTGATCATCATCTCCTACTACTGTAAAATTAGATAAATCTCCTGTTAATAATTGAATTAATTGATATTGACTAAAATTAGTATCTTGATATTCATCTACCAACAAATATTTAATATCATTTTGCCATTTTCGTTGAATATAATTATACTTCTTTAATAAAGAAACTGCTATATAAATTAAATCGTCAAAATCAAAAACATTATATTTTTTTAAAAATTGATTATACTTTTGATAATATATAGAAAATATCTTTTCTTCTTGTGAAACAGCACGTCTTTTTGCTTCTTCTGGAGTAATAATTTTATTTTTTTGAAAAGAAATATATGAAATAATTTTCTTTAAAAAATTATGATCATATTGTATATTATGATCAACAATACTTTTTATTAATCGTATTTGATCTAATGAATCAAATAAGGTATAATTTTTTTTATACCCCAATAAAGGTAATGATTGCGAAATAATTTTCATACCTAATGCATGAAATGTATAAATATGTAAATTATTCTCAATATGTCTCGTTTTTTTTAAAACTTGACAAATTCTTAATTTCATTTCTTGAGCAGCTTTATTTGTAAAAGTAACTGCAAAAATTTCACTGGTATTATATCCATATTTACTAATTAATTCAATAATTTTATTAACTATAACAGAAGTTTTACCTGAACCTGCCCCTGCTAATACTAAGCAAGGACCTTGTATTGTATTAATTGCTTGTATTTGCTGTTTATTTAGCAACATATAATAATTTAATTATTTACAATACTTTTCATATTTTTCATATAACTTCTTAATTTTCTTCCAATTTTTTCAATATCATGATTATAAATTTTTTGGTTTAGAGTTTGTAATTTTATATTACTAATCACAGCATTTGGATAAGATATACCAATATCATCTTGACGTATATTACGAATAAAATTACTCAAAATAGGTATAGCTCTTTTTGTAAATAAATAACTACCATATTCTGCTGTATCAGATATTACTAAATTCATTTCATAAAAACGTTTTCTAGCAATTGTATTTGCAATTAAAGGTAATTCATGTAAAGATTCATAATATGCAGACTCTGCTTTAATACCAGACGATACCATTGTTTCAAACGCTAATTCCACTCCTGCTTTCAATATAGCCACCATTAATGTACCATGTTGGAAATATTGATCTTCTGTAATTTTTGCCTTTGAAACTTCTGCTTGCTCAAATGCAGTATTTTTAATTTCATCACGCCATGTTAACAAGTTTTTATCTTTATTCTTCCAATCTAGAATCATATTACGAGAAAAATTACCAGAAATAATATCATCCATATGTTTTTCAAATAATGATTTTAACATTTGTTTTAAATTATTTGATAACTCACATGCTCTAAATTTAGCAGAATTAGACAACCTATTCAACATTAAAGTAATACCGCCATGTTTAAGAGATTCAGTAAGAATTTCCCAACCATGCTGTAATAACTTAACTGCATAATCTGATTTATAACCATTAGTAATTAGATAATCATAAATCGCAATTGAACTGGATTGTAATAACCCACATAATATCGTTTGTTCCCCCATCAGATCTGATTTGACTTCAGCTATAAAAGATGATTTTAAAACTCCTGCTCTATGACTACCAATAGAAAACGACCAAGCTTTTGCAATTTCTAAACCTTGTTGTAAAAAATCATTTTCAGTATGTACTGCAATCAAAGCTGGTACACCAAATCCTCGTTTATATTCTTCACGTACTTCAGTTCCTGGACATTTTGGAGCTACCATAATTACAGTAATATCTTTTCGAATTATTTCCCCAACCTCAACTATATTAAAACCATGTGAATAACCTAAAACAGAATTTTTTTTCATCAATGATTGTATATTTTCAATAACAATTGAATGTTGTTTATCAGGTGTTAAATTAATTACTAAATCTGCTTCTGGTATCAATGTTTCATAATTTCCAACGGGAAAATTATGATTAATTGCATTTTTCCAAGATTGATTTTTAGTTAAAATACTTTCATTTTTTAATGCATAAGAAATATTTAAACCTGAATCACGCATATTTAAACCTTGATTTAATCCTTGAGCACCACAACCAATAATCACTATCTTTTTATCCTTTAAAATATCAATCACATTTATAAAATTTTTCTTATCTAAAAAAGAACACTGTTGTAATTGTATTATTTGGTTACGAAAATTCAATGTATTAAAATAATTATTCATGTTATTTATGTATTCCTATATAAAAAAAAGTACGCACAATATTTTTAATTATTGATAAGCGAACTATGTTGTAATAATAAGTTAATATGTTTCTTATTACGTACTGCTCCTTGATCAGCACTAGTTGCAAATAGTGCATACAATTTTAATGCTAACGAAATTTTACGCGAACGATTCTTGGGTCGATATGCTTTTTGAGATTGTTTTTCTTCTTTTTTACGTCGTACTAATTCTGATTCTGTAATATCTAAAGAAATTAATCGATTAGGAATATCAATGGATATCTGATCGTTATCTTTAACTAATGCAATTAAACCTTTACTAGCGGCTTCAGGAGAAACATGACCAATTGATAAACCGGAAGTACCACCTGAAAATCTTCCATCAGTTATTAAAGCACAACATTTATCTATACCCATAGATTTTAAATATGTGCTAGGATATAGCATTTCTTGCATTCCTGGTCCACCTTTTGGTCCTTCATAACGAATCAATACAATATCACCAGAACAAATTTTATTATTTAAAATTGCTTCTACAGCAGAATCTTGACTTTCATATACCTTTACACGACCTATAAATACTAATTGATCTTCATCCAATCCTGCAGTTTTTACAATACACCCATTCTTTGCTAAATTACCATATAAAACTGCTAATCCACCATCCTTGCTATATGCAAATTGTGCTGACCTAATACATCCAAATTGACGATCAGAATCTACTGTATCCCAACGAAATGATTGTGAATATGGTTCTGTAGTTCTTATACCTGCTGGTCCAGCCTGAAACATTTGAATCACATTATTATTTTTAGTATATTTAATATTATATATATTTAACATCGTATTTAAAGATTGACCTAAAATGTTATGCACATTTTTATGTAATAAATTAACTTCATTTAATTCTCCTAAAATACCCATAATACCACCTGCACGATGCACATCTTCTACATGATACAACGTACTACTAGGAGCAACTTTACATAAATGCGGAGTTGTACGTGATAATCGATCAATATCTTTCATCGTAAAATCAATATTACCTTCATGTGCAGCTGCTAATAAATGTAAAATAGTATTTGTTGATCCACCCATTGCAATATCTAAACGCATTGCATTTTCAAAAGAAAATTTATTTGCAATATTTAATGGTAAAACAGATACATTATTATCATGATAATACTGTTGTGTTATTTTTACTATTGTTTTTGCAGAATCAATAAATATTTTTTTTCTATCAATATGCGTAGCCAATATAGTGCCATTACCTGGTAATGCCAAACCTATTGCTTCCATTAAACAATTCATAGAATTTGCTGTAAACATACCTGAACATGAACCACATGTAGGACATGCTGATGTTTCAATATCATATACATGATCATCAGATATGTTAGAATTTGCACTATTACTAATAGCATCCACTAAATTTATTTTATGTAATTGATTATTAATATAAACTTTACCGGCTTCCATAGGACCACCAGAAACAAATACAGAAGGTATATTTAATCGAAGTGATGCCATAAACATAGCCGGAGTAATTTTATCACAGTTTGAAATACAAATCATGGCATCCACACAATGTGCATTAATCATATATTCAATTGAATCAGCAATTAATTCACGCGAAGGTAAAGAATATAACATACCCTCATGCCCCATGGCAATACCATCGTCTACAGCAATAGTATTAAACTCTTTAGCTACACCTTGACCAGTTTCATTAATTGCATCTGACACTAGTTTACCGACATCTTGTAAATGTATGTGTCCAGGAACAAATTGAGCAAAAGAATTAACAACCGCAATAATCGGTTTTTTAAAATCATTATCTTTCATTCCTGTTGCACGCCATAATGCTCTAGCACCTGCCATATTTCTACCACTAGTACTAGTATTAGAACGATATTTAGGCATAATTTCTAATCTCTAAAATAAAAACATCTATATTATAAAAAATATATTAAAAATTGATCATTAGATTGTACTAATATCAATTAATATAATTTAATAAAAAACAAATCAAAAAATAAATCATCATCAATCATGCAGGGATGAAGGGACTTGAACCCCTAACATTCGGTTTTGGAGACCGACACTCTACCATTTGAGTTACATCCCTATATAATTAAGAGTATACTATTTTCATTATATTTCGTCTATGTAAAAATATATTAAAAACATTAAAAATTTTTAAAGTAAAATATATAAAATATATAAATATAAAAAATAATATATCAATTTTTTAGATATTATAAAATAATAATATTTATATTAAAAAAATCTACATTAAAAAATTTTTGAAAAGGTATAATATGAAGTTCCCAATTTATTTAGATTATGCTTCAACAACACCAGTAGATGAAGAAGTCATACGGAATATGAAAAAATATTTAACACTTGATGGTACATTTGGTAACTCTGCATCGCGATCACATCAATTTGGTTGGTTAGCAGAAGAAGCAATAGACATTGCGCGTGAACAAATTGCAGAATTAATTAATTCTGATTCAAGAGAAATCATATTTACTTCCGGAGCTACTGAATCTAATAATCTAGCAATTAAAGGTTGTTGTAATTTTTATCGTAGTAAAGGTAATCATATTATTACAAGTAGTACCGAGCATAAATCCGTACTAGATACTTGTAGATATTTAGAACAAAATAAATATTCTGTAACATATATTAACCCAAAACCAAATGGTATAATTGATTTACAAGATATTATAAAAAATATAAAAAAAAATACAATATTAATCTCTATAATGTATGTTAATAATGAAACTGGTACTATACAAGATATAAGTAAAATATCAAATATATGCCGTGAAAAAAAAATTTTTTTACATGTAGATGCAACACAAGCTGTAGGTAAAATACCAATCGATCTACAAAAAATCCATATTGATTTGATGTCATTTTCAGCACATAAAATTTATGGTCCTAAAGGTATTGGAGTATTATATATAAAACGTAAACCAAGGATTCGATTAACCCCACAAATACATGGCGGTAGCCATGAACGTGGTATGCGATCTGGTACACTACCAGTACATCAAATTGTTGGTATTAGTACTGCATGTAAAATAGCACAACGTAATATGTTACATGAAATAAAATATATTGCCAATCTAAGAAATATACTTTGGAATGGTATTAAAAATATTGAAGAAATATATTTGAATACTAATCTTAAATATAGCGCACCACATATTTTAAATGTTAGTTTTAATTTTGTAGAAGGTGAATCTTTAATTATGGCATTAAAAAATTTAGCTGTTTCATCTGGATCCGCATGCACTTCTGCAAGTTTAGAACCTTCATATGTATTAAAAGCATTAGGATTAAAAGATGAATTAGCACACAGTTCAATTCGATTTTCAATAGGACGATTTACAACAGAATCTGAAATTAATTATACAATTAATGTTATTCATCAAGCAATACAAAAACTACGTGAATTATCACCATTGTGGGAAATGTTTAAAGATGGTGTTGATTTGAATAAAGTTAAATGGCAACACAATTAAAATTAAATATAAGGTATAAAACATGACATATAGTAAAAAAGTTATTGATCATTATGAAAATCCACGTAATGTTGGATCATTTAAAAATATTGAATCTAAAAAAATTGGTAGTGGATTAGTAGGTGCTCCAGCTTGTGGAGATGTTATGAAATTACAAATCAAAGTCAATGAAAAAGGAATTATTGAAGATGCTTGTTTTAAAACATATGGTTGTGGTTCTGCAATTGCATCAAGTTCTTTAATTACCGAATGGATTAAAGGAAAATCTATAGAAGAAGCTGAAAAAATTACAAATACTACTATTGCAGATGAATTAGATTTACCACCCGTTAAAATTCACTGTTCTATTCTTGCAGAAGATGCAATTAAAGCAGCAATTCAAGATTATAAAAAAAAGAAATAAATATTTACATTCCTGATATATTAAAATGACGTATAACTTCAATATTTCAGGAATATAAACTAAAAAATATCAATATCAAGAATAATATTAAATATAATCAATTTATTATAATCAGGATAGAAATATGTCAAAAATTATTTTTTTACCAAATAATATTTTATTATCAGAAAAAAAAATTTGTGTTATGAAAATTGGTGAAACCATTTTAGATATTGCTTTAAAAAATAATATTAATATGCAACATGCATGTGAAAAATCATGCGCATGTAGTACATGTCATTGTATTATTCGAAAAGGATATGATTCATTATCAAATATTACGGAACAAGAAGAAGATGTACTAGATAAAGCATATGGAGTAGAATATCATAGTCGATTAGCTTGCCAAGCAAAAATTATTACTTTAAATGTAAACATAGAAATTGAAATACCTAATATAAAATAAATATATAAAACTAAACATAATAATCTTTATTTAAATTATATGTATGGATTATTTTTATTCTTAAAAATAATTTTAATTGTACTACCAAACAAATTTAAACGTGCTTGAAAAAAATTGATTAAATAACGCTTATAATTCTTTGAAATATATACCAATTGATTACCATGTATTACAATTGTAGGCGGATTATATCCTCCGGGATGTGCATATTGTAATTTTATTTGTTTACCCCGCATAAATTTCGGAGGATACTCCTGAATTGCTTGATACATAATTTTTGTTAATTCAGAAGATTTCATAATAAAATTAATATTATTATTTAATTTATTAATTAAAAAAAATATTTTTTTTATACCTTTTTTATATAAAGCAGAAATAAAATGGATATAAAAATAATTTATCATTTTATATTTCCAGCATAAATAATCTTTTATTTTTTTTTGTTCCAATAACGATAATTTTTCTGATTTATTAATTAATATTAATATTTTTTTTCCAGATTGAATCATAATATTGAGAAGCCATATATCTTGTTTATTAAAACCATCAGTATAATCAATAACTAACAATGTGATATAAGTACTAGAAATAGCATGTAAAGTTTTTAATACTGATAATGATTCAATTGAATTATTATATTTTTTACGTACACCTGCTGTATCAATAATAACATATTTTTTTTTTTTAAACATTACTGTATCAGTAATACTATCACGTGTTGTACCTGGTATATTAGAAGTCACAACTCGATATTTGTTTAACAAAACATTAAATAATGTTGATTTACCAACATTTGGTTTTCCAATAATAGCAACCATAATATGTTGAATTAAATTATTGCTTGGTTGTGTAATTATTGTATCATACGTGGAATCTGATGGTAATAATAAATGACAATTATTCCAAATTTCTATCTGGTTTTTTAAATTTTTTATACCTACAGATTGTAACGCTGAAATTAAAAAAATATCTTTAATACCAAAACAAAAATATTCACTAAATTTATAATGATAGTTTTTTATTTTATCAATTTTATTAATAACAATAAAAATCTTTTTCGACTGTTTACGTATAACTTCAAATAATATTTTATCTTCTTCAGTAATACTAGTTTGTATATTAAAAACAAATAAAATTAAATTTGATTCACGAATTGCAATAAAAGTTTGATTTAAAATACTCTTTTGTAGTATACTATCTTTATTAGAATCTAATTGTATTCCTGCTGTATCAATAATATTAAAAACGCTATTTTTCAGCTTTAAAATACCGTACTGTCGATCTCTTGTAAAATTTATAGAATGATGTACTATAGAAACATTCTTTTTTATTAATCTATTAAATAATGTTGATTTTCCAACATTTGTTCGTCCCAATAAAACTATATTTAATATCATAAGATACAAATCCTTAAATAAAAAACAATATTATCGTATTTTAAAGAAATTAACATAAAAAATACATTTAATAAAGTATATTATATTATCATTAATACTAAATAATATTTATATATCAATGTATGATATATGTTTATTACAGGCAAGTACTAATGTTGTATGATATATGTTTATTACAGGCAAGTACTAATGTTGTATGATATATGTTTATTACAGGCAAGTACTAATGTTGTATGATATATGTTT